>JAJDCC010000040.1 GCA_029261015.1 Candidatus Omnitrophota bacterium
TTGGTGGCAAATGGCCAAGTCGATTTATCTCAAGCGGCGGATCAGATTGATGACTTGCGTCATATCCTGCGATTACCGCATGCGGTAAATGGCGGAGATTATGTGGTGTTAGGTGTGTCTGATGGTGGGGTGCTTTATAACAACCGGGAATTAGTGCAGCAGGCCATGCGTGGTGAAGCGGTCAGGCTTCCCATTGATCGTTGGTTGGCGCTAACAGCGCCGGAGGATCAATTAGAAACGGTTTTGCAACAATGGCAGTATCAGACTGTAACCCGCCAAAGGAGATCTCCTGAGCAGCTAGTCCCTGGTGAATATTACATCGAAGGCAATGAGCTTGTGATTGCATTATTGCCAGGAGTTCACCCACATAGTGTTGTTGGGGTGCGTGCGGATGGTCGTATTGTTGTAGGGGCCGTGGGAGGTGAAACTAACTTTAGCGGTCAGACTCTAGCTGAGTTAGCACAGACATTTGTGGACGAGCATCAGGTTGAATGGTTGTGGTTGTGGGCAAATGGGAAAGATGTTGTTCTTGAGACCGAGGCTACAACCCTGAAAGCCAGTGATGCTCGAACTGATGCTGTTGAGGTGCTTTTGGTGGTCAAGGCTGAAGTGCCTTTTGATGGACTTCCACCAGAGGCTCCTGGTATCCTAGATGTCACAGGAATTGAGCTAGAAGAACCTTTGGATGTCGGGGACATTGTTGATTCCCTAGAAGCAGTTGAAACAAGTAATTAGGAGTCCAATGAGGATGGTTAAACAGATACGATTTGCGTTGATGCTGGGTTTGGTTGCGATGCCGTTGCTGTATGCGCAGGAAATAACAACGCCACCTGCTGAAGAGACTTCATTTGCTGATTATGTGCGCGATGAGATTATGCCCAAAGAAGGGCTATTCTTCACTTCTCGCGTAGGGCTTGAGCCGCGTACGGGAATTCCTTTTGATCATGTGCGCATTCGACTGGATAGCCAAAAGTTGGCAGAGACCGGGAGATACACCGCAGGGTCCAAACTCTCTTTATCTATTTCGTATTTCTTGAAAGTCATTTTACAAAAGCCGGGTTTTGAAAATGCCCCCATCAGCCCTGATGGTGCGCGTAAGGTATTGCGCAAGCATCTGGAAATTCTACAAAAAGTGTCGCGGAGCTATCCTTATTTTCATGGGTTCTATCCTTGGATGGAAATGCGCAAAGATGGTTCGCTAAAACCTGCCAGTGAGCAAGTCCCTTCTCTTGATAACGGTCAAATGACATGGGCTTTGGCTGCAGTTGTGGGTGGCTTGGGGCATTCAACGCGTGAAGATGATCAACAAATTGTCAAAATGGCAGAGGATTTGATTGCAGCACAAGACTATGGTCGCTTTTATTCTGAAGAGAAAAAATTGCTCAGTGGAATCGTTCAAATTCATGCCGAGGATGATTCGTGGGTGCAAGATCCGAATTACCATTTGGTCGATATGTATGAAGGCACGATGGCTGTTTTATGGGCCGTGGTGAATGGGCAAGTGCCGCAAGAGGCTTGGGATAATGTCGATATTTCATCTGTGGATTATGAAGTGTCTAGTGGTGAGGTGGTGACCACTTTGCGGGGGTGGCGAGCCTCTTTTCATGAGCATTGGGCGTTGGCATTTCTGCCGTTTATGGAATCTGATTTAGGCGATTTGTATCGTAACTATTTGCATGTGCAGGCGGATTATGCGCGAGAGCATCAGTTGCCGGGGTTTCTCACAACAGGTTATGACTCGCGCGGGTCTTATCGCCAGATGGGGATTAAGGCTGCGGCTTGGTCTCCTGGTGATCGCGATGATGTGGCAGTATCCTATGCGACGGCGATGGCGTATTTGATTGATGAACCGACTGGAGGGGCCTGGTTTAAGTATCTCTATAATTTTCCGGGGCTCGTTACGCCATACGGTGCTTTAGAGTCTGTCGGGCCTGATGGGTATGCCGATATCATCACAGTAGATGCCAAAGGGTTAACGGTTTTGGCTTTGGCAGGTGGTGTGGTTGAAGAGATTGAAGCCTATTTAAAACGGTATCGTGTTCCGGGTACAGAGATCACTTTGCATGAGCGGTTAATGGATTTGCTTAATGCCAAATACGCTCAATTGGTGAGTAAGCGTGAGGGGAAAGAAATGCTGATGCCCACCAGTGCCTATCCATTACCACCAGAACAAAGCATGACAGTGGTGGTGCGACCGGTGACTCCTGTGGGAGAAGATTATTCGGTTTCAGGGCATTTACAAAGTGGGCACTTGCATGGAAAAAATGTGCGTTCTGTTGGGAAAAATTCTTTAGAGGATGATCTGAGACCCGATGGGCCTTTTACTTTTGTGTTTTCAACGCCTACAGATTTGGCCTTAGATGATCAATGGGCTTTTCGGGGAACTTACCTGAAGGGGGAGCCTGGTGTGCAAGAGATGCGGTATCTTTCTTTAACGATTCCAGCAGATTCCCCAGCGTATCAATATGATTTAGAAATCAAGCGCGATGATGTGCGGTTGATTACGGCTTGGATATCGACTGATGATGACGGGGTGCTTTCAGAGGATAAGCAGTGGAAAACACTCATTTATCCTGTGAAGCCGGCGCCGGTTTCTGAATGGATGCCGTGTAACTATATTGCTGTGGCTATGCATGATCCTAACTTTCTTAAGGGGCAATACGCAAAGAATGCACGAGAGGGCATAGTGTTGTTAAAAGACATTCATTTGTCAGTTGAGCCGCCCGCGGGGTATCAGGTGGATCCAGATGTGGTGCCGGTGCCGCCTGCTCCTGGTGCTATAGAGTTGGTTCAGTACTGGGTGCCGTCGCATGGTGATTTGGTGGTAACGCGTGATTGGCAGCGTGGGGTGACTTCTTTGGGGAGTGGCGCTGCATGGCGTGGAGGTCCTGTACCCTTTGTTGATCTTGAGGGGTACCAGAAAATGCACATTAAAGTGCGCAATACCAGCGGGCGTCCTAACCATTTCAGTCTTGAAATTAAGAACGACTCTGAGGCCTTATTTGGCGGCAAGCAGACCATTAATTTGCCAATGGATGAAAGGTGGCACGTGATTACTTTGGATGTCAGTAAAGTGCCTGAAGGCTTGGTCAATTACCTCGCTGTATCGGATCCTGCTGGAACATTTGAGCTGAACTCGATCAGTTTTTCTCAGTAACTTTAAGTGATGTTAAGCGCCTGATTTGGCGCAGAATGAACTATTTTTAAACTTTTATTCAGCGTTTTCGTATCTCACTTATTTATAGGGGGTTATGAAGACGCTGAATTTTTAGTAAGCCTTGTCGTTACGGATGAGCCTCAGGTACACTCTAAAAAAGCAAGGAAGCGTTTTCAAGAGCGAGGAAGTAACGGGTTATACGGCATCTATTTGCACCCTCAGGCAGACAGATACCGCACACAAAACGGGTTCTGAAATCTCTACTGAGGGAACATGACTTTACAGATTCAAACATTCAAGCAGGCGCTGGTTATTAAGCTGCCTGTTTTTTTTATTGCCTTGTGTTTATTGTCACCCAACGCTTGGGCCGAGATTCCTGCCGGTCATTCTGCTGAATCCTGGGCTTATGTGCGCGATCAGTTAG
>JAJDCC010000005.1 GCA_029261015.1 Candidatus Omnitrophota bacterium
TCCAGCCAAGCGATGAGTTGCGATTGCTTCCAGTAGGAATCATGGGTAGTTCTATGGAGAAAAATTTAAATGCAAAACAAGACATTGATTGGCACTCGATGGATGAAGTTTTCTGGAATAATTTAACGTTGGAGGATCAGGATCTAATATTTCAATTAGTTTCTGCGGATGCTCAGACACAACAAAATATGGTGAATGACAACGAGCGTATTTGGGTTCCTTATGGTGAAAGTGCGCAACAAGGTGTGTCCTTGTATTTAGAGCTAGAGTCTCCTATCAGGGATGCCCAAGGGCGTAAGATTATTTTTATACAGCTAAAGGGAATTAAAGTTGAGTTTAAAGAAGATGGAAATCTAAGAATATATCGTGCTAAGTCGAAGAAATTTGTTTTTGATGATCAAGGACAAGCACAGTTTCAAAATATCATCAATGAAAATGCTTTCGGAGGGACTCAACGTTCAGCAGTAGAAAAAGCAAATCAGGCCATTCAAAAACTGTCAGATCCAGCTGTGGTGTCTTTGGGGTATGGTTCTTATGGCAATATTCAAGATCATCAGGTACGCGATTTAGGTTTTCAGATTTTAGGTCATCAGCAAGAGGATATGCGTGTGACACTTACTGTAGATGATGAATCTTTATACCATACTGCGATGTACCTCACTGCTCAGTCGACGCGTGATGGAAAAACTATAACTATTGATAATCCAGAAGCATTTTACCGACAATTAGGTGAAGAAATGCGTGCGCAGCATGATGTTGGTGTTTTGCATCAACATCTGTATTATCTGCACAATGTCCATGTTACACAGTCTGATGGACAGTGGAAGCCTCGAGTGGTTGACCATGAAGGGGTTCTAGATTTGACAGGTTTAATTCCAGAAATTGAGGGTTTGCATCGTTTTGGGGCATTAAGTCGCATCTTGGGTAGATTTTGGTTGGGCGAGATGAGAGGTGTTAAAAACTCACAATGGGCAACTGCGTTTTTAGTGGGTTACTTTGGAGAAGATAGAGCACAATCAATCATCCCATCAGACTATCAAGAGTCTCGTCGTTGGTATGCATTTATGAAGAGCTTTGTTGAAAGGGAATCTGTTTTGAAAACAGAATATTGGGAGGGTTCATTTTTGAGTCCACTTCTAAATGAACTTGCTCGCATATCGAATGCTTTTGATAAAAACATAAAAACTAAAAATAAAAAAAATAGAAATCAGTTGTTTCATGGGGATTCTACATCAGGTTCTTTCAAACCCTGGGATTTTGACTACACGGCCAACCGAGCATGGTGGCAAGAAGGTTTGGTAGCCGGAGCGGTGAGTGGCTTAACTGGAGCTGTTTTTGCCACAGCCAGTTTAGTGGTTGATGTGGACCCAGTTTTAGCATTGATCATTTCAGGACTTGCGGGAAGTTTAGCGGTATTGGCGGGTCACTACTTAGTGCCACTTATGTACATTCGGGGTTCGGTTGCACCCACACGCGCCGGCCCCGAAACATCCCCTGAAGAAGTAGAAGTATTAAAAGCCAGAGCCCGCCAAGCTCTTGCTGAGCTTAATCCATTCAGTCCTCAATTCCAGTTAGATCGATTCCTTGTCGTTTCCCTCGTGAGTATGGGGCCTCTTGCCATCAGTATGCTAGCTGTGCTTTCATTGCCTTTAGGTTTTGCTTCATCCATTATTTGGTTGGTAGGGCATAGCTTATGGAATCGATTAACAAACGATGCCGTTGAAAGGGTTGCTACAAGTGGTTCGGGCAATCAAGGCTTATCAACAACCCTGGTAGGGGCTGAATTCCAAACTTTCGAAGCATTGCTTGCTAAATGGGTACAACCTTCTCCGGTGGATCAAAGTATCACTCCAGAATCCTTAATTATTTCAGATTTGATGAGTGACTCGACTTTATTTGATTTTGCGCTTCGCTTTGCACCTGCTCTTGAACCTTTAATTGAGTTGAGTATTGCTCAAGAATGGACTCAAGGCCAATGGGCTGAACTTTTTGGCGAAAATGTTTATGAAGAACTTTTTGGAGAGGACTATCAATTTGATGTTTCCATTCAAGAAGGGTTATTGCAGGTATTTAAGCGGTTGCGTCAGGGGTACACCCGAAATGATGGAGTCACCTTACCGGCAGGGTTCTCAGTTTTGTATCGCATCCTACTTAACTTGGAATATTTAGAAAACATAAAGCAGGCAGAAGGTTTATCAGCAGTAGAAGTTCGACTTATTTTTGGAGCTTTAATCAGTGTTGGCAGTGCGCAATACGAAGGTGATCTTATCGCTCAATCCGAAGGGGCCAGTGCTAATTTAGAGCTGCCAATTATCAATGATGTGAATTTTGTGCGAGGTTGGTTAAACCGTATCATTGAGGTAAGAAAGTCAGATCCTAGAGGGTTTATCCAGGCGCTGCGTTCCGAGATTCAACAGCTTAAAGATCGCTTAGGTGGACGCATTCCAATACAAGATGCATTTCCAGGTATAGGTGAATTGATTGACAATTTATCACGTCACACAGTCACGGCTGTTGTGGGGTCAGGAAAGGATGTATGGGATGACCTGAGTGGTTTTGGCGACACAGACGCCATAGTGATGTATGTCATTGGCGAGGATACGCGAACCTATTATCGAGATTTGGGATATTTTGATCGCACACAATTACGCACAACGCGCATGGCTGAACAAATCATATCAGGAAGAGTGCCTGGAGTCTATTCTGGAAGAGAGTCTGATGATTTGTGGGCAAGTGTTGGCGATATGTATCCTTCGGTAATGCCTAGTGCTGTGGCACGGGGTAAGTTTATGCGTAAAGAAGAAGCGACGTTAATTACAAGAAAGTCGCTCTTACCGGTAGAGTCACAAGCCATTATTCAGCCGGAAGATCAGGGACACCCTGTGCGTAAAAATTGGGTGCATATCACTTCTGGCCAAGAAGGTTTACAGCCACGCGTACCTGGTCAAAGCATGGTTGCGCTTTTGAATATCAATGATGCCTATGCTTTATTCAGATTTGTGGCCGATAAGGCTTATAAGCAAGGCTATGGACTTACTGAAATTAACAGGCTGTTGGAAGAGGTTTCAGGAAGGACAATTTTTATCGACTATTCACAATCAGATAACAATGCCAACATCAATGGAGTGTTGGAGTGGTTACAGAAAGACCTAGAGGGGCAAATAGTGCTCAAGAGGGCGTTTGGCGACGATGTCTCTGAAGAAATAGCAGAACTGGCTGTGAGTTCAAGAAGGTCTGTACCGCTCAATGCAGCATCAGATTCCATTGAAGGGCATCGCCCGATTCCAGAAAATAAAATTTTGGAATTATTAGCAAGGATGGATCAGGCCAATTTTAAAGGTGCGGATTCTTTAATTTTGACGGCTCAGTATCTGTTGGTTGATAATGCAAGACCTTTGTCTCCTCGTATTCATGTGGGAGCACGAGATGAATCAATAAAAATGAAATCTTCAGCACGTGTTTGGTATCGCCAGATTCTGAATAATCTGCAGCGTATGCGCTTTGAAGTTGATTTTAATTCGATCTATCAGACTTTCCTATTAGGGAGTGTGTCAGTGCAAATGCAGGACTTCTTAGTAGCGAAGCTGGTGCATGAATCTGCAGAAATTCTCATGGAATATCCCCAGTTGTTACGTCAACAGAGTCGCTGGCTTAAGCGTGCTGAAAATGGGTTTCAAGATCCTGATTTAATCGACACCGAAGCTGCAGCATATTGGATGGAATTGCGCTATCTAAACAGTCGGTACCCGGATGCTGAAAGTGCAGCAACTTTTATAGCCGCTCTTGATGCCCACAAAGTGATTCCTTCATCAACGCTTGCCTTTTATCGTTGGGCCTTAGTGGATCGACATGAGGCTGGTGTATTTGATTTGGAAGATTGGCTAGGCGCAAGTGAGAGACAGCAGGTTTTTGAGGCTTATATTTATAACATGGGATATGGTCCCCGCAGGGAAGCTGAACAATCGCATAGTGATGTGGAACTCATATTGGATTTAGAGAACGTTAAGCGTTATTTGCAGGAAATTGAATCGGATAGAAAAAGCCTGGATGACATAGAGCAGCAATTAGATGACGCTGAACTGGGTTTTGATTTAATAGAAACTGAAGGCATAGGGGCTAATGCTGATGAAATTGATAACACGGGTTCTTTCATGCCCTGGGACAGGGGCTACACGCGAGACCGCGCGTGGAAAACCGAAGGTAAAGTGGCAGCAGTATTTTCAGCCATGGGCTTGGGGATCGCGACATACTTGAACTTAGATCCACAGTTAGCAGTTTTGGTATCAGGCGGATTAGGCAGTGCGTCGGTATTCATTGGACACTGGCTAGTGCCAGCGCTCTATGCAATGGGATCGGTTGCACCCACACGCGCCGGCCCTAATGATTCATTAGAACGTACGCAAGAAATAGAGGCATTAAAGTCCAAAGCCCGCCAAGCTCTTGCTGAGCTTAATCCATTCAGTTTGCAGTTTCAATTAGATCGGTTTGTTGTGGTTTCTCTTGTGAGCCTAGGCCCTGTCGTTATTGGGGGTATTGTCTCGGTCCTTTTGCCACTGAGTTTGCCCAATGCCATTGCGATGTCATTCCTTGCAATTGTAGGTTGGCTATGGGGGCATAAGGCCTGGAATCGCAAGATCACAAGCCTTCCACATATGGATGTTCAGAGTTTATTAGAGGGTAGTCTTGAACTCTTTATTCAAAGAGAAGCGGAAAAACTTAAGCAATCCTATATGGAATTTGATGATGGGTTGGCGTATTTAAACTCTGAAAAAGTGCTTGAAGGGACTGTGATTTATTTAGGTGCAATTAATGAGTCAGACACTTTAGATCTTCTGAGTGATTTTGCGCATCGAGAGTTGGATGATCGTATTGCTTTGTACAGGTTGAGAGGGTTACAGGAATGGGTCGCTGTGAAAGGAACTCCTACTTTCTCAAGTTTTGCTGTGGATTGGAAGGTCTCTCAAGGGGTGAGTGTTAATGATTTAGACTTTCCTCTTGTGAGAACTTACGAATTAATTGGCACCAATTTGATGGATCCATATGCTTTGATGCAGCACTGGGTTGTTGGTCCTGCTGGTGTGGTGAATTATTCTGGTCAGCACATGCAATTTGGGGAAATGGTGGCGATAAAACAATCCTATCAGGAAGCGATTATCTTTTTGGCGAGAAAAATTGAAAATGAATTGAAGCAACAGGGCTTTGTTATTGGTAAAGGAGTGCTTTCTGGACTGTTCTATCGCAATAAATTAGACATATCTTCAGATATGGCTGAAGCTGTTGTGACAACATATCGTGATATTGGTGCTGATATTGAGGAATTTGAATGGAATGCAGCTAAAGTTCCTAGTGAATCAAGTCTTGAAATCGATGATATTTTATCGAAACTGAATTCAAACCAAAAGACGTTCTTCTGGTACAACGATCTATCTAATTGGCTTAGAGAAGATCTGTTATCTATGGCAGAACTGGAAGAATTGATTGAGATTTTAGGCATACAAAAATGGTTTATTGTTAATTCTGTTTTAGACAAAAGTCAGCATAGTGAAACACGTCGCAATGCACTGTTTTTAAAGAACCGATATTTAGAAGAACGCACTCCTACAAGTTTTGCTCCTTACATTGTGATGCCATTTGGG
>JAJDCC010000041.1 GCA_029261015.1 Candidatus Omnitrophota bacterium
AAGCCAATCGTCCATGCTGCTAACACATACTTACTAAAGCGAAACATTTCTTTAAAGAGAGACGCATCAAATTTCCACTTAGGCTTCCAACCAAGCATTACCCATTGCATCGGAATGCTAATAGCCCATCGTGTGAGGTAGGCATAGACCAAACTCCACACACCAAAACCCCATACTGACAAAATCACTGCAATCAAAGCATAAGCCACCATGCCAGTAAGATTCGCCGTTGTGCGAATAGAAAACTTCATCTGGCGCTGAATGAGTGCTTGTGGCACATTACCTAAACTCATCAACACCAATACAAAACCTAATCCTTGAATCGGTCCGCCAACTTCAGGGTTCCCCATCCAGTTAGCAATAGAAGGCGCACACAGATAAAGTAAGCCAAATAACAACAACCCTACAATGGGCAGTACCATTAAAGCGGTATCAGCGGCTTCTTCAACACGGTCCTTACGCTGAATGATTGCTGCATCCATGCCTAAGTTCTTAAAAATGCCAAAACTATCAATCGCAATGAAAGCCAATGCGTACAAACCAAAATGTTCTGGATCCAAAATACGAGCCAGAATCATGGTTGTACCAAAACTCAACACCTTTTCACCAAAAGCGTTCAAGAAAGTCCAGCGCAAACCAGAATACGTACGTTGTTTCAAATCACTCATGACGCGGTGGGGTCCCACTTTTCAGATTCTTTCTGCTGTAATTTGTGTGGCACAATCATCACACCCGCCAATACTAGAAAAGGTTTAAAAACCAAAACTAATCTTCGCCAGACATGAGCTTGTTTCTCTAAAGACCAGCCCACCCAAGGCCGCAACACTAGAGCTTCACGGATGTACCGTAAAGATTCTTTTTGTTTACCTTGCCTAGCTTCAAGAAATCCTAGTAGATAACGATATCGAGCCAATCTATTTTTGAGCCCTTCAACCGTTTTGCGGTCTAGTCCATCCTTACCAGCTGTGGACAAGACGCGTTCAAATAAAGTGATGAATGAACCATAAACTCTTTGCAAAGAACCCTCTGTATTCAACACGTGTAGATAGTAATTCCCTAAGGGCTCTTCAAGATGTCTAAAAGGAAATCGTTTAGCTATTCTTAAAAATAATTCAAAATCCTCCATCCCATCCACCGTGGCATCAAATAAACCCACTAACTCAAGGCAACTTCGACGAACAACTCCGCTACTTGCTTGAGCACTGCCCTTCAGGAGCATTTCTTGGTATGTTTTCCCTGGACGTGATTGCGGCTTGATCCCTAAAATTTCTCCAGTATCTGGTCGAACCAACTGCAGATTAGAGGTCACCATACCTACACTGGGTTCACCAGCAAACACTTGCATCACACGCTCTAATTTGTGTGGAAACCAGGAATCATCAGAATCCAGAAAAGCAATGTATTCGCCAGATGCAGCACGTATCCCTGTATTGCGTGCTTCAGAAACACCTTCATGACGACCTTGAATCACCTTAATTTGGTCACCATAGGCCTGTAAACGCTCGGTAGTGTCGTCAGTCGATCCATCATCCACAACAATCACTTCATAATCCGTGAATGTTTGACAGAGTACACTGTCTATTGCCTCATTCAGGCAATAGCCACGGTTATAGGTTGGAATCACCACGCTAATTAGCGGCATCCAGGTTTTCCCTCAAATTTTTCACGTTTAAACCAGTTATAAACCAGTCGTTGCCACATCCCATATGGCAAGCCCACCAAATACAATTGTTTCGTTTTTAATTCTTCGCGTTTACCTAATAATTGCTTAAAGAATGAACCCACAAGCCCACTCACAAACCAATACACACACTTATAGGCATGCAAATCACCACGTAACATATGTTTGCCATAACACGCTCCCATACCTACTGCATTGCGCCAATGCGTTTTCATCACTTCATCTTTAGAGTCACGCGGTCGATGATAAATCACACAGGAAGGCTCATAAGCCAAAGTGTCACCCCGTCGCAGTAATCGATACGCCATATCCAAATCTTCAGCAGAGCGAAGTGGCGCTCCTGCGCCTAAAGCCACATCAAATAACCCCACATCAATGAGAGGCGCACGCCTAAAATTCATATTGTTACCATGCCCCACAAAAGGGGAACAAGGATATCGAAATCGCTGAGCCTTTGTTTCGGTCTTTGTAGCGACTATAGTGTCTTCATCCCCACCTTCATAAGGCAGTACACGACCAAATAAACAACTGATTTGAGGATCCGCATCAAAGGCCTTAATCAATGCCACTAACCAATCCTTAGCTGCCGAACAATCATCATCTGTGAAAGCTATGTATTCACCCTTCGCTTTAGCAATACCTGCGTTTCGCGCATTGGAAAGTCCTGCTTTGCTTTCAAATACATACTCAAACCGATCGTCTTTGCTCTTGGCTAATTCTGCTACCATGGGCGTACCATCGGTTGACCCATTATCGACAACAACAAACTGAGCTTGCCAACCATCTGGCACCGGACATTGACTCAGACTGGCCAAGGTTTCTCCCAACATCTCTTCACGATTACGTGTACAAACAATAACGGTAATGATTCTCATCAGTTGAGAATGTCTCCATAAACTTCAGTCACTTTTTCTGATTCCTTTAACCAAGTGTATTTTTCTGCTGTTTTACTACCCTCAGCCCCCAGAGTAGCGCATTTTAAGTCGTCCTCGAGGAGGCTCTCTAATGCGCGTTGCAAACTATCCTTATCCCCAGGAACCGTTAACAACCCATTCACATTATGCTGAACCACTTGGGCTATTTGCCCAATGGATGATGCCACAACAGCTCTACCAGAAGCTAAATACTCAAAAAGTTTCATTGGTGAAAAATAAAAAGGAATCGATAGCTCAGGATAAGGAGCTACCAGCAATGTTGCTTGCTTCAAGTACTTAGGAATTTGAGCATGATCAATGTTGCCATGAAAAAAGACTCTTTCTGAAACATTCAAATCGAGTGCTAGTTTTTGTAAAGGCCCCTTCATTTCACCTGATCCAATAAAATGTAATTCACAGGGGAAAAACTGCTCACCTAGTCCCCCAAATGCTTTCATAAGTATTTCACAGCCATGCCAAGGCTGTAGGCTCCCCAAAAACAAAATACGCTTTGGCAACACGGATTCAACATGCTGATATTGTCCAAATGGAACCAAATCTACACCACAACCTGATATGAAAAGTTTTTCCTGGCCCACACTCCATTGCTCACACAATACGTCATGCATCGT
>JAJDCC010000042.1 GCA_029261015.1 Candidatus Omnitrophota bacterium
TTGGTTTTCTTCTTTTCTAGGATTAGGGCTCTGCGGGGTTATTTGGTATGGCATTTTTACAGAGCAGGGTGCCAATCAGCTGCTGAGGTTTGTCTTTAAGGGAATGCTTTCTGCACGGGAACTGACTTTAGGTCAGGTGCAAGGGACGCTGATGAGCGGGTTGAACTTGGGTGGTTTAAAAGTGCTCAGTCCCTTTTCATTGCATAAAGATACTGTGATGGAAGCCGAACAAGCAACCATCACTCCGTATGCGGTCCCCTCATTTCCCCCTTTCCAATTGCAGATGGATAATTTTCAGATGAATCTTCCTGGAAAAGTAGAACGCATCAAAGCCCAGCACGTGCGCAGTGAAGAATCAGGCATCTGGGTGTTTGATCGCATTGAGTTAGAAGGGGTTAAAGGGCTCCCAGTGGGCAGTTACCTTAAAGCGCAAGAGTTGCATACAGAATTCCCTTTAAGCTGGACGGGAGTGCAGCGCATTAAAAATGGGTATATTTTATTTCCGGAGGAAGACCCGCTAATTCTTGATTTGACTCAAGAAGCGGATGTGATTGAGGGGCGGCTGTACACGCATGCGGTGGATTTGGGCAAATTGCTCAATATGGCCGTGGGTGGAGAACGTTTCCCTAATCTTGCGGGGGTATTAAAAGACTTAGATGTGAAAGTGAGGAAGGAAGGCGATCGTTTTGTGATCAGCGGTCCGTTCACTTTGGCGCAATTCCAGCATAAAACGGTACAAGTCAATGGGTGTTTGGCTCAAGCAGAACTTGATTTAAAGATCAGCGATGAAGTTGTTCTTTCAGGGAGTGTGCATCTAAGTGGGGGGACGGTCAAGTTTCGTAAAACCGCACTCAATTTAGAGACAGCCAGCATCTTAATCAAGCCTGACAATCCAGAGCCTCAGTTCAATGTGGTGGCTACGACACAGATTGAGTCCACGCGCATCAAAGTGAAGATGCAAGGTACTGTTAAAGAGCCGCAGATTCAGCTTTCATCAGATCCCCCACGGAGTCAGGGTATCCTGATGGTGATGTTGGCGACAGGGCGTGGATGGAAGCCTGCTAGGTCAGCGTTAAATAATGGACAAATTGATGGTGAGGTGCTGAAAGATTTTGTCGATTATGCTGTGCTGGGAGGATTGGGCAATCGACTGACCTCGCACTTTGGCATTGAGCTGGTATCAGTCAAAGCCCAAGGGGATGTTAAAGGTGTTGAAATTCAAAAGACAGTGAATGATAGAATTGGCATCAATACGGGTGTTGAATATGAAACAACACAGACAGACCAAGTGAATGTGAGACAAAGCTTAGGGGCCAGTTATCGCGTCGATGGATCTACTGAAGTACAGCTGGAAGCAAAACGCGAAAGTTTACAAAACCGAATTGCTGAGCCTGATGTGAATAATACTAATCAAAACAGTAGTGAAGTGCTGTTGAAGTTTAAAAAAGGATTCTAGTGGCTATTGATGGATAAAACGCTTGTGTGGTTAGGGATAGGTTTTTGTCTTTCGCAGTCGGCTATATTTTCTGGTTTAACGATTGGTTTTTTTGGTTTGAGTCGCCTTCAGTTGGAAGTGAAAGCTGAAATGGGAGGACGCAACGCCATTAGAATCTTGGCGCTGCGTAAGGATGCCAACTTTTTATTAGCGACTTTGTTGTGGGGCAATGTAGCGGTCAATGTATTGCTGACATTGCTGACGGAGTCGGTGCTTACAGGGATTGGTGCTTTTGCCTTTTCCACGGTGGGCATTACGACTTTAGGGGAAATTGTGCCGCAAGCTTATTTTTCGCGACATGCCCTGCGCTCAGGCGCCATGCTTGTTCCCTTTGTGCATTTTTATCAAACGTTGCTGTTTCCTTTGGCAAAACCGACCGCTTTATTATTGGATAAATGGTTAGGTAAAGAAGGGGTGCGTTACTTTCAAGAGAATGAAATTGAAGTGCTTTTAAGGCACCACGCCAGTGCCTCTGAGACGGACTTAGGGGTATTAGAAAGTATTGGGGCGGCTAACTTTCTGGGGCTAGACGATGTTCTGGTAGAGAACGAAGGAGAGAAGGTGCACCCTAAGAGTGTCATCAAACTCAAGGCCAATGAAGGGAACCCCATATTTCCAGATTTTGCACGGGACCCCAAGGATGATTTTTTAAGAAAGGTAGCGGCATCGGGCGAAAAATGGGTTATTATCACTGACCTTAAAGATAACCCCATAAGGGTGTTGGATGCCGATCACTTTTTAAGAGAGGCCGTTTATAGTGATAAAAATATGAATCCTTATCACTATTGTCATAAGCCTGTCATTGTGAGTAATGCAGGCATTAAATTAGGCAATGTGTTGCGGCATCTTAAAGTGGATGCTGAGCATAAGGAAGACGATGTGATCGACCATGATTTGATTTTATACTGGACTGAAGGGCACAAGCGGGTGATTACAGGGTCAGACTTATTGGGACGACTCTTAAGGGGGATTGTGAAAATTGTTTGAACCTATACGGATAGCGTGTCAATGACGGCAAACAAAGCTCACTACGAAGATTTTCATGGTAAAGAGATTATTGGATGGAAAGAAATTGTCTCACTACCTAAGTGGCGCATTAAAAACCTCCAAGCCAAAATTGATACAGGTGCTAAGTCCAGTTCATTGCATGTAGAAGATATTAAGGAATTGTCTGGAAATCGAGTTTCCTTTTATGTGGTGCTCAGTAGGTATGAAGAGAGTGAACGCGTTAAGGTGGTTTCTGAAATATCACGACAGACCCGAGTGAAATCAAGTACCGGGCATCACGATACGCGCTACTTTGTGAAGACACGTATTAGGATTGGGCATATAGAAAAAGAAATTGAGTTGAATTTAACGAACCGTGGTGCCATGATTCACCGTATGTTATTGGGCAGGACTTTACTTGAAGGCACGTTCTTGGTCGATGTGAGTCAGCAGAGGCTTATAGGTAAAAAGAAAAAGAGAAAAAAATGAAAATAGCTATTCTTTCTAGAGAGCCTAAAAGTTATTCGACTAAACGATTAAGAGAAGCCTGTATTGCTCGTGGGCATAAAGTGAAAGTGTTGAATACGCTGAGTTTTTCAGTGCATGCAGAGCAAGGCAATCCAAGCCTTTTTTACAAAAATAAGCTTTCAGAGAATTTTGATGCCGTCATTCCGCGCATTGGTTCATCGATCACTTTTTTTGGTACAGCTGTGGTGCGCCAATTTGAACAAATGGGTGTGTTTTGTCTCAACAACTCATTAGCCATCAGTATGTCGCGCGATAAGCTTAAAGCGATTCAGGTGTTAAGCCGCCATTCATTAGGCATGCCGACAACGGTGTTTGTGAAAAAACGTGAAGACATTTTGCCAGCCATTGAAGAAATTGGGGGAGCCCCCGTTGTGGTGAAACTCTTAGAAGGCACACAAGGTGTGGGTGTGATTTTGGCTGAAACCAATAAAGTGGCTGAAGCCATTATCGAAACGCTGCAAAGTGCTCAGCAAAATGTGTTGATTCAGAAATTTGTTAAAGAGAGCAAGGGGCGGGATATTCGTGCCATTGTTGTGGGGGGTAGGGTGGTTGCCGCTATGCGACGTGTCGCTCAGGGAGATGAGTTTCGCAGTAATGTGCATCGTGGTGGAAAAGTGGAGTCCATTAAATTGGATGAAAAGTTTGAACAAACTGCCATTCGCGCTGCTCAAGTGATGGGATTGCATTGTGCTGGCGTGGATATGCTTGAAGGTGAACATGGCCCGATGCTCATGGAAGTCAACTCATCACCTGGTTTACAAGGCATTGAGCAGGCATCTAAGATAGATGTGGCCGATGCTATTGTGGAGTATTTAGAGAACCAAGTGTTGTTCCCAGAAGTGGATATTCGGCAGCGCTTAAGCATTCAAAGTGGTTATGGTGTAGCTGAGGTGGATGTGCCTGCTACATCCATTTTGAAAGACAAAACGATTGCCGAAACAGGCTTAAGGGACTTAGACATATCGGTTCTGAGTGTGATTCGTGGCAGTGTGGCCATTCCTAATCCGAGGGGTTCTAGAAAAATCCTTGCTGGTGATAAATTGCTGTGTTTTGGCAAGCTTGGAGCGATTAAAGATTTAATTCCTAAAAAGAAACGCCGTATTAAAAGGAAAAGGTTGAGCTAGAAATGGTAGAGTCCGATTTAGTGATTGCGGGACAGTCGATTGTCCCAGGTGAAAGTAAGGATATTGCGCTTCAAGTGAGTGAGTCTTATTTGGGAGTGCCGACTTATATTCCTGTGCATGTTGTCCGGGCTAAAGAGCCTGGTCCCACGGTGTTTGTGACTGGCGCTGTGCATGGTGATGAGATTAATGGCACGGGCATTGTTCGTGAGCTGATGTTTAAAACATTAGAAATCATGAAGGGGACTGTCATTTTTGTTCCGGTAGTGAATGTCTTTGGGTTTGAAGCTCATGCGCGATATTTGCCTGACCGGCAGGATTTGAATAGGTGTTTTCCTGGCAGTGCTACCGGAAGTATGTCGTATCGGGTAGCGCATGTTTTTTTTCAAGAAATTGTTTCAAAATGTGATGTAGGCATTGATTTGCATACAGCGGCTGTGCGTAAAACAAACTATCCGCACATTCGGGCTGATTTAGATGTGGCCGGTATGGAAGAGTTGGCCTTCGCTTTTGGTTGTGAGGTGGTGGTCAATAAAAAAGGCGACGAAGGTTCGTTGCGAGAAAACGCAACACAGGCAGGTTGTCCTACCTTGTTATATGAAGGGGGCGAAGCCCTTAAGTTTGAGCAGAGCATCATTGATCTTGGTGTGCGAGGTGTGCGTAATATTCTGATAAAGCTGGGCATGTTGCCAGGCAAAAGAGTCAAGCCTTCGTATCAGACAAGAGTGGATAAAACAGTCTGGGTGCGCTCTGATGATGGTGGGCTATTGCGCTTTCATGTCAGCCCAGGAGAAATTGTGACTAAAGGACAATCGTTAGCCACCAATGAACAGCTCCTGTCTCCGGAAGAGGCGATCATTGTTTCGCCTATTGATGGGATTGTTCTCAACATGACCACATTGCCCGCAGTTAAGCCTGGCGAAGCGATTTGTCACATTGCATCGCCACAGAAAGCGCTCGAAGAAATTCAGCAAGAAATCGAATCTTCTCCTAAAACACTGCACCGACGCTTGGAAGATGATTTAGCGACCAGCTTTCATGTTTCTGAGCCAGAGGAACCCACAGAATCATAATCGGTGCTGCCTGATTAGGCAGCACAATTGATGCAGTGTGGAGTGAATGGAATGGCCTCTAGTCGTTCTTTAGGAATATCGCTAGAACAGCTAGTGCATTGTCCATATTTCCCAGACTGGATGCGTTTCAGTGCTTTGTGAATCAGTTCGATCTCTTTCTCAGCCGCATAATTCACGCTGATAAGAACCTCATCGTCATCTGACTCTAGTGCGATTTCATCAAGATCGCCTCCGCCTGGGGTGCTTAGGTCCTCTTCAATGTCTTCTACACGTTCTTCAAGTTCGGCAAGACGCGCGCGCAGTGTTTTTTCAATTTCGTCATAGTCACTCATAGTGAGCTCCTTGTGTGTTGTGTACAGATTAAAAAATGGATGACTCCGTTTTAGTGGTGAGCAACTCAAGCACTTTCATCCCTTTGAATGAATTGCCTTTTGAGTTCAGTTTCGGACTCCACGTGGCAATGCTGAATTGGTTCGGATGTATGGCTACTATTCCTCCGCCTACACCACTCTTGCCAGGCAGTCCTACTTTAAAAGCAAATTCACCGGCCTCATCATAAAAACCGCACAGCAGAAGTATCGCATTGATGCGTTTGGATTTACTGCTACTGATGACGGCTTTTTGGGTGAGTGGATTGATGCCATTTGAGGCAAGGTAAAGGAAGGTTTGAGCCAATTCTTGACAAGTCATTTCAACGGAACAGAGATGGAAGTAAAAATCTAAAACCTCTTCAATATCATTGTTAATGTTGCCAAAGGCCTTCATCAAATTAACCAATGCCGCATTACGGTAGCCTGTCACTCTTTCGGATGCAGAGACCTTGGAGCCATAATCAATAGCAGGGTTTCCCGCCAAGCTTCTGACAAATTCGAGGAATTCCTTTTTAGGGTCAGAGAGGCGACTGACCAAAACATCGCTGATCACTAAGGCTCCTGCGTTGATGAGTGGATTACGAGGAATGCCTTTTTCCACTTCTAGTTGCACAAGTGAATTGAACGCTGTCCCCGAAGGTTCGACACCCACCCGATGCCATAGCTGATCTTTTTCTAATGAAAAAGCTAAGGTTAAGGACAATGCCTTGGCGATACTTTGAATGGAGAAGCGTTCGTTTGAATCACCTAGTCCATGGTGTTGATTCTTTGTGGTGATGAGGTGTATGCCAAACTTATTCGGATCTACGGTGGAAAGTTCAGGAATATAAGAAGCAACCTGTCCAGAGTTTGGGGTTTGCTTAAGTTCTGCATCAATTTCATTGAGAATCTTTTGGTAATCCATAAGTATGCGTCCTGGAAGTACTGAGGCTGTACAGCCTTAGAGGAATTGAGAAAAAAGCGTTGCTAAACCCAAGAAACTGAAGAACCCAACAACATCCGTGATAGTCGTGAGTATGATAGAAGAGGATTGCGCAGGGTCTTGTTTTAAAATGGTTAAAGCCATAGGGATGGCGGCTCCTGCAAGTCCGGCCATGGCCATGGACATCACCATCGAGCAACCGATGACTGTGGCAATGCCTAAAGAATGGCTCCACAAATACACGCCAATAGAGGTGACAATGGCAACCGCAACTCCATTGATGGCGCCCACACTCACTTCTTTAATCGAAAGCTGCGGCCAGTGCCGTACTCGCACCTCACGCAAAGCTAACCCGCGTAGGGTGACAGCTAAAGCCTGGGCTCCTGTATTTCCAGACTGTCCTGCAACAACAGGCAAAAGCACAGCTAGTGCTGTGAATTTAGCAATAGTTTCTTCAAAAAGGCCCACCACAGAGGCAGCTAAGAAAGCCGTCAGCAAATTGATTTGCAGCCAGGGCAGCCTTTTCTTTACTGAAAAAAGGACACCCGACAGGGCTCGTTCATCTTTACTCACACCGACCATGGTTTGCATGTCGGCAGTCGCTTCAGCTGCAGTGGCACCGACTAAAGCACCATAACGGATCACTCCGAGCAGCCTGTTTTCAAAATCAACTACAGGTAAACTCGCAATCTGATGCTGTGTGCAGATTTCAACAATCTCTTCTTTAAGGGCTGTGGCTTGCACACTCAACACATCTTTTTTGGCAATTTCTATTAAGGGGGTTTCGGGTGTGGCGAGAATAATATCCTGTAAAGCAACGGAGCCGGTGAGGTGCATGTTTTCATCCACCAGAAAGAAGTGCGTGAGCATTTTTTTGCGCAACAATTTCAATCGTGCGAGAACCTGTTTGACTTGAGCGTCAGCTCGGAAAGAGGTCACGCGAGAGTCCATCAGCCCACCCGCAGAATCACTTGAATAAGACATGATTTCACGTAGCTCATTAGCCAGTTGGGGGTCTAGTAAAGCTAAACGCTGTGCTTTGAGTTTGTGGGTATGTTGAGCGAGCAGTTGTGCACTACGAGAAGGGTTCATGCAGGAGATCCAACTGACAACTTGCTCATCCGTAGAAGCTTCAAGCACTAATGCGCTGATCTCTGGAGTGAGTAGCTCCAATAAATGGGCTGCTTGTTTTTCTGTAAGGCTAGTCAGTATGCGTGTGATTTCTGTAAGCGGTTGGAGTTCAAGTATACGGGCCGCCTCTTTTGGAAACTGGATGAGGTACTGGTGTGTGATGTTTTGCAAAGCCACAGCGGGTAAGGTCATGATTTTTCAGCCACTTCGCTTAAAAGTCCTGCCATGCCAATCCAATACAGTTCACCCAGAGTGATGAGTCCTGCTAAAACATTGAGTTTTTCAGGGGCATCAGATTGGTCCAGTCGCCGCAAGACTTTATAACGGATAGCCCCGACAAAAACGCCGGACGCATCCACCACAGGCAGGGCATGAAATCTTTGCCAGCCTGGGTGTGTGATGATGACTGACTGGGAGTCAGAGGCTTTTAGATGGCTGGGTTTTAGCTTGATGATTTGAACCAATTCTGTAGAAGGTTTGGCCAGCATGAGTTCGCGAAAATTGACGACACCGACCAATGTGTGATCGGTATCAATAATGTAGATATACGCCAAAGCATGTTGTGAATGGAGTTTAAAGCGCTTCAATGCTTCTGCTACAGAAATGTCTAAGGGTAATACCAACACTCTAGGATCCATTAAGGCCCCCACGCTACCTTCGGGATACTGTAAAAGTTGGTTAAGGGGTTTGGCTATCTCAGGGACGAGCAATTGGCAAATAGGTTCTCGTTTCTCTGCATCCAAACACCTTAAGACGCGGGATAGGGTGTCTATTGGCATGTGAGTGGAGAGTTTGGTGATGCATGGTTCTGAAAAGTGCGTCAATAATTTGGCGACGGAAAAAGAAGGCATATGACGCAAAAGAATGGCACTTGTTTGAGGTGGAGCTTGTTCGATGAGTGCAGCGGCATCTGCAGGAGGCATCGTTTCTAATAAACGCGCTGCTTCTTTAGGATGTGTGAGATAAAAAGTATTGGCTAATAACTGATCCGTTTTCATGCGCTAACCCTGCACAAGTAGAGAAGGCTCTTGATTAAAAGTGTGTGCCGGAATCGTTAGGCGCCCTTGTTCGGTTTCTAATAACACAGATGTGGTGTCTATTTGAGCCAGGCGACCTTCGTGGGGACCAATCTTAATGCGTTGCCCGATTTGATAGTTTTTCTGCACATAATGAGAGGCAATAATATTGCTTACGGTTTGCCGCGCGCCTAACCCAAAAGCAAGAGCGGTGGCTCCAAAGGTGGTGGCAATAATCGTGGTTGCGATGACGTTGATAAACGTCGCATCAATACCCAGTTGATCGATGGCGACAATGATGGCCAGGCATAAGATGCCCAGATAGGCTATTTGTGCCAACAGGGGCCCAAATGCCAGTTTAGCGGTAGTTGCCGTATGGTTAATGGCGTCTCGAACAAAGTTTCCGATAAGGATGCCGGCAAATAGGATTAAAAATGCTGCGAGGACATGAGGAAGATAGGTTGCTGTGCGATTGAGCAGACCAGTCACGACAGGGAGTCCTAAAGTTTCCACGCCTGCTGCAATGAAGAAGAGCAGCACAAGCCAGTACACCAAACGTCCTACCACTTTGGGGATGGTTTGGTGAGCTTGGGTTTTGTGTAGGACAGATTGAATGGCTGATGCACGCGCAAAGACCTGTAAGAGTTTTTGGACAAGACCGCGTGAAAACAGGCCTAACAAGGTAGCGAGTAACCAGCCTATGAGTACAAGCACAAAAGCGCCGATTAAATTGGGTAAGTAAAGCTGGATCTCTTGAGAAATACGGTCTAACACTTGGTGAATTCCGGTAGTCCAAGAAGGATCACTCATTAGGTCTCCATGGGGCTAGCTTAAAAGTCTTATGAACATAATAGCACAGCACAGTATTGCAAAAATAAATCAAAATAGATATTGCATTAGTCAAAGCGTTTGCTATGATCAGGAAACGAGATTCTATTTAGGAATCTCATAACATGAGGGAAAGATGAAAAGAGTAACCGTTCTAAGTGTAATGCTGTTTACGGCTGCGCTTTGGGTTATGCCGTCTACAGTTCAGGCAGCAATTCTATTCACAGATGATTTTCAAGACAACAACATCGATGGATGGACCGTTGTAGGTGGGGGGACAGCGTTTGCGAGTACCGCTAGCAATGTGCCCAATCCAGCTCCGAGCGGAAATCCGTACGCTTTGTTGTTCAGCACCATTGATGACCCGGTGGTCAGTATGACCAGAACGGTCAGTACTCTGGGTTACCAGGACATCATGTTTTCCTATGATCGCCGAACGCGCAGTTATGACTTTGATGATAACTTCATCATCAGTTGGGCGCCAACGGGTGGGACATTTATTGAGCTAGAAAATATCGCAGGCAGTGATCCTGTGTGGCAGACCAAGACGTGGTCCTTGCCAGGAGCAGCGAACAATGGGTCGATTGACCTGAGGTTTGCCAGCTACAGTGATCCTACGGATGCAGGGGTTTCCTATGGAGACCACGGGCTTTTTGATGACGTGAGTGTCTATGGTGAACCTGTTCCAGAGCCGGCTAGCTTGATCCTATTTGGTACCGGACTTTTAGGAATGATGGGCTCAAAGCGTAAAAAGAAGAAGCTGTTGGCTTAAACAGCGAGAATGCCAAAAAGCCTCCTCGTTTGGCGGGGAGGCTTTTTTGTTGATATTAAACCGATCTTACCTATGGTATCGTAAAGCTCACCATGTCTATTGATATTGCCTTGAATCACGTCACTCACTACACCTACGATCAGCTGATCAAGCTGGGGCCTCAAACGGTGCGTTTGCGTCCTGCGCCCCACACACGAACACCTATTTTGAGTTATTCACTGAAGGTGACTCCTAGCGATCATTTTGTGAATTGGCAGCAAGATCCGCACAGTAATTATCAAGCGCGTTTTGTTTTTCCTAAGCCGACCAGGCAATTTAAAGTAGAAGTCGATTTAGTGGCACGCTTAAGTGTGATCAATCCCTTTGATTTCTTTTTAGAGCCCTCTGCAGATCAGTCGCCCTTCACTTATGAAGAAGGGTTGAAGCACGATCTTTTGCCTTTTTTAAAGGCGCAAAAACAAGGCCCTCTCTTTGAGCAATTTTTAAAAGCTTTCGATATGAAACCGCGTTCTACCATTGATTTTGTGATGGATTTAACGCGAGCCGTGCAGTCTGCTGTGGGGTATATAGTGAGGCTTGAACCTGGGGTGCAAGCGTGTGAGGAGACCTTGAAGCTTAAAACCGGTTCTTGTCGTGACTCAGCGTGGTTAATGGTGCAATTGCTGAGGCATATGGGGTTTGCTGCGCGCTTTGTCTCGGGCTATTTAATTCAACTTAAGCCAGATGTGAAATCATTGGATGGCCCTTCAGGAACTGAGCAGGATTTTACCGATCTGCATGCATGGGCTGAGGTTTATTTGCCTGGAGCCGGATGGGTGGGCTTAGATGCCACTTCTGGGATGGCGGCTACAGAAGGCCATATTCCATTAGCATGCACACCAGAACCGATCACAGCAGCGCCAATTACAGGGGCACTGGATCCTTGTGAGTCGACGATGCAACACACCATGTCGATTACGCGTGTGCATGAGCAACGTCGTGTGACGCAGCCGTTTACTGAAGAGCAATGGGATCAGCTCAATGCCATAGGTGTGAAGGTCGATCAACAGCTTAAGAAGAACAACATTCAGTTAAGCATGGGGGGCGAGCCCACTTTTGTGTCCATTGATGATATGGATGGAGCGCAATGGAAAACCGATGCGCTGGGTAAAGAAAAGTTCGAATTAGCGTGTGAGTTATTGCATCGGCTTCAAAAAGTTTGGGCTCCTGGGGCCTTGCTGAGTTATGAGCAGGGCAAATGGTATCCGGGTGAGCCGCTTCCTCGCTGGGCACTTTGCTGTTATTGGCGAGAAGATGGAGAGCCTGTGTGGAAAGACCTGAGTTTATTGGCACCATTGGATAAAGAGGGCCCCTTAAAAGCAGAAGATGCCCATACTTTTATTGAGGCATTAGCTGGTGAATTGCAGGTGAATCCCGAGCATGTGGTTTGCGGTTATGAAGATGGTTGGCATTATCGTTGGAAAGCAGGGCACTTGCCTGAAAACCTGGATCCTTTCGATGCCAAATTATCAGATCCACTTGAGAATAAACGCCTGAATCGATTATTTAGTGAAGGCATTGAAAAGCCAGTGGGTTACACACTTCCGTTAAAAAACGCAGCTCAAGACAGTCAAGTGCAGTGGAGCAGTGGGCCTTGGTGTTTCAAAACTGAGCGCATGTATCTTTTGCCAGGGGATTCTCCTATGGGGTTGCGATTGCCTTTAGATCAGTTGCCGTGGGAACCTGCTGGGAAACGTCAGAAATTGTACGATCAGGACACGATGAGTGTGCGACCTGAATTGAAAAAGAAACCCTCTGCAAAAAGTGCCGCTGTCATCGAAGGGGACTCTATTGTGCGCACGGCTTTGTGTGTCGAAGTGCGCGAGGGCCGGTTGTGTGTGTTTCTACCCCCCCTAGAAACACTGGAAGCTTATTTGCAATTGATTGAAAGCATCGAAGTCACTGCCAAAAATTGTTTAATGCCTGTGTTAATTGAGGGGTATGCGCCACCACGTGATACACGGGTTCATGTTTTAAAGATCACCCCAGACCCGGGTGTGATTGAAGTGAATGTGCCTCCTGTCCGTACTTGGGATCAGATGGTGCATCAAACACGCACTTTATATGAACAGGCGCGTCAAACGCGGTTGGGTGCTGAGAAGTTCATGTTAGACGGGAAGCACACAGGCACTGGTGGGGGCAATCACATGGTGCTTGGTGGTGTCACTCCTTCTGAAAGTCCTTTATTGAAAAGGCCTGATTTATTAGCCAGTTTTGTTGCTTATTGGAATAATCACCCGGCTTTATCGTATTTATTTTCAGGCATGTTTATCGGGCCAACTTCACAAGCACCTCGTGTGGATGAAGGTCGACGCGACAGTGTGTATGAATTGGAATTGGCTATTCGCGAACTCAATAAACTTGAAGAAAAACCGCCTTGGATGGTGGATCGTCTTTTTCGAAATTTGTTGGTCGATCTCACTGGGAATACGCATCGGGCTGAGTTTTGCATGGATAAGTTGTTTTCACCAGACAGTTCGACGGGGCGTTTAGGTTTGCTTGAATTGCGGGCGTTTGAAATGCCACCGCACGCTGACATGAGTTTGGCACAACAACTGTTACTGCGGACATTACTGGCGTGGTTTTGGGAGCAGCCTTATGAACAGCCTTTGACTCGTTGGTCAACTGCCATTCATGATAAATGGATGCTGCCGCATTTTGTGTGGCAAGATTTTAGAGCTGTTTTATTGGATCTGAATCAAGCAGGGTATGCTTTCAATGCCGAGCACTTTGAAGCGCAAGCTGCTTTTCGTTTTCCTTTTATTGGAAGTATTGAGCATGAAGGGATCACAGTAGAGTTGCGCGAAGCCATTGAACCTTGGTATGTCTTGGGCGAAGAGCCGGCAGGCGGAGGAACATCACGCTTTGTCGATTCTTCTGTCGAGCGCTTGCAAGTTAAAGTGAATGGAGCTTCGGGCAATCGCTATCAAATCACCTGCAATCAGCGCATGTTGCCATTGCATGCCACGGGTGTTCCTGGAGAGTTTGTTTGCGGTGTGCGCTATCGTGCTTGGCAGCCACCGTCTTGCTTACATCCCACTATCCCCGTGCATGTGCCTTTGGTTTTCGATATTATGGATACAGAGTCCAAGCATTCATTAGGGGGGTGCGTCTATCATGTAGCGCATCCTGGTGGACGCAACTATGAAACATTTCCGGTGAATGCTTACGAAGCCGAGTCTCGCCGCATGGCGCGTTTTTCGGCAATGGGGCACACGCCAGGGCAGGTGGCATCCCTCAAGCAAGAGACCCAAAACCCAGATTTTCCACTGACCTTAGATTTAAGACGATGAAAATATATCAATGTGGGGGCTGTTCGCAGCTCATTTATTTTGAAAGTGTGCACTGTGTTTCTTGTAAGCAGATGCTGGGATTTTTTCCTGATCTAGAACAAATCTGTGCGATGCAGCAAGACAGTTTGGGGTATTGGCAACCTGTGGGGGTAACGGCTCCCCAACGATACAAGCAGTGTTATAACTATCGGGTAGAGCAGGTGTGCAACTGGATGGTTGCTGAGCAGGATGAAGATGATTTTTGTTTGTCTTGCCGTTTAAATGAAGTCATCCCTAATTTAGACAAGCCTGATAACCGAAAGTATTGGCAGAAGCTTGAAATTGCCAAACGCCGGTTAGTCTATGGGTTGTTGCAACTTAAGTTGCCATTGAGTAATAAGAAGAAAGACCCCGAGAAGGGCTTAGCGTTTAAATTTTTAATGAACCCTGAGGTGTCAGATAGTGAGAATGAGCCTATCTTGATCGGGCATGATGCAGGGTTGATCACTATGAATGTGGCTGAGGCGGATGATGCCTACCGTGAAAAAGCGCGGCTGAATATGCACGAGCGCTATCGCACGCTTTTGGGGCACTTTAGGCATGAGAGTGGCCATTATTACTGGTTTCGTTTGTTGCAGGAAGGGCCGTGGTTAGAAGAATTTCGTCTGCTATTTGGAGACGAACAAGCCGATTATGGAGAGGCCCTAAAAACATACTATGCTCAGGGCCCTAAATTAGATTGGCAACAAACGTTCATAACACGCTATGCTAGCGCTCACCCTTGGGAAGATTGGGCTGAAACCTGGGCGCATTATTTGCACATGCATCATGGGTTGGAAACAGCGCATGCTTGGGGGGTGACCCTAAATCCTCAACCGGAAGGGATGCAATCAAATCGTAACGCACCGTTAACAGCGTTGAACTATTCATTTGAGAGTATGTGTGATAGCTGGGCCTGGCTGAGCTGCGCACTGAATAGTTTGAATCGCAGCATGGGAATGGCCGATATGTATCCATTTACATTGAATGACGTGTCAAAAGACAAACTGCGGTTTGTCCATCGAGTTGTGCATGCTTTTCAGGAAACGGCCCAAAATGCATTTTAACGACTATCAGCCGAACTCACAGTGTTATGACGAATTGTTTGATGCTGATGGAAAAGCACGCGATTGTGCCAAAGTCCTTATCGAAAGAATCAACCAACTGGCTAAAGGCGAAATTCAGCGCCGTCAACAGGCAGCGGAATTAGCGCTATTGAATATGGGAATCACTTTTACGCTGGCCAGTGATCAACAAGGCACTGAAAGGATTTTTCCTTTTGATGTTGTTCCCCGCATTATTGATGCCAAAACGTGGCAGGCTATAGATACAGGACTTCAGCAACGCATTCGTGCGCTCAATTTATTTCTGCAAGATATCTACAATGAGCAGCGCATATTAAAAGACAAAGTGATTCCTCGCGAAATCATTGAGTCAGCAGCGACTTTTCGTAAAGAATGTGTGGGGCTCAAGCCGCCTAAAGATATTTGGTGTCACATTACAGGAACGGATTTAATCCGTGGAGCTGATGGCGTTTATTATGTTTTAGAAGACAACCTGAGGTGTCCTTCGGGGGTGTCTTATGTTTTAGAAAATCGCCAAATCATGAAGCGTATTTTTCCTTCTGTTTTTGAAGCGAGTCATGTTCGCCCTGTGGTTGATTATGCAGAACAATTGGCCTGCACGATGCAGGCAGTGGCTCCTGAAGGGGTTACAGATCCTTCTATGGTGGTGCTGACACCTGGAATTCATAACTCTGCCTACTTTGAACATGCGTATTTGGCTCAGCAAATGGGTATCCAATTGGTGCAGGGCGGTGATTTGGTCGTCGAAAATAAGCATGTATATAAACGCATGACCGATGGCTTTCATCCGGTGCATGTGATTTATCGGCGAATAGATGATGTCTTTTTAGATCCCAAAACATTCCGCAAAGATTCACTGATTGGGGTTCCTGGTTTGATGGAAGCTTATCAGGCAGGGAATGTCACTTTAATGAACGCTCCGGGCACAGGAGTGGCTGATGATAAAGTGGTGTATAAATTTGTGCCAGACATGATTAAGTATTACTTAGGTGAAGAGGCCTTGCTGCCGAATGTGCCCACATATTTGTGTACCGATGATAAAGAGCGTGAGTATGTTTTAAAGAATCTTGAGACTTTAGTAGTGAAGTCAGCGAATGAAGCAGGCGGATACGGGATGTTGATTGGCCCTGCCTCTACAGCTAAGGAACGTAAAGAATTCGCACAAAAAATTAAAGACAATCCACGCAACTTTATGGCACAGCCGGTTGTGCAATTATCACAAGTGCCTACGCTTATAGGAAATCGTTTTGAAGGTCGACATGTCGATTTGCGTCCGTATATTCTCAACCGGGGTTCTGAGGTGTTTGTTTTGCCTGGTGGATTGACGCGCGTTGCCTTAAAGCGAGGGTCTTTGGTCGTGAATTCATCGCAAGGTGGTGGGAGTAAAGACACTTGGGTGCTTGAGGAGTCTGCATGTTAAGCCGTGTAGCTTATACCCTATATTGGATGCAGCGGTATCGAGAACGCGCTGAGAATACCGCACGCTGTATGAATGTGAACATGTTGTTGGGTATGGATCTTCCTTATTACCAGGAAAAACAGTGGTACCCCATGGTGCAAATTTCCGGTAATGAGAAGTTATTCAAAAAGCGCTATAAAGAGGCGACCGAAGAGAACGTGAAAGAATTTGTGACATTTGATCGAGAAAACCCCAACTCTATTTTGAGTTGTCTCTCATCCGCGCGTGAAAATGCGCGGCAGGTAAGAGAAACGATTACCAGTGAGATGTGGAATGAATTGAATACCATGTATTTATTCGTGAATGAGGTGAATCACAACCGAAAGAAACTGTCTTCATTCTACAGTCTTTATAATCGAATCACGCGGCAATGTCAGTTGGTTACAGGTATAGCAGACACGACCATGTCGCGTACCGATGCCTGGCACTTCGGGCGTTTGGGGGCTTTATTAGAGCGATCCGATATGACAACACGTTTGTTAGATGTGAAATATTTCATGCTGGTGCCTGATCCTGAAGGCGTGGGTGGCCCGCATGACAATATTCAATGGAGTGCTTTGCTGAGATCGGTGAGCGGGTATGAGATGTACCGAAAGTTGTGGCAGCAAATTCATTATTTGAATGTGGTGCAATTTTTAGTCCTGGATAAAGATTTTCCGCGGTCCATCATCAGTTGTCTTGATAGAATAACGCATTCCTTGACGGATATTGCGAATGATAATAAGAACACAATTTCAAAGAACCCATTGAATCAGGTATTAGAGTTGCATGCTCAGATGAGTCAGTTGACCTCTAAAGAAATCATTAATAGAGGGCTGCACGAATATGTGGATTATCTGCAGCAGAAAATTATTGAAATAGATACAACAATTTTTGAAACATTCTTTGAGCTCAGAGCCTTTCCTGGGCAGACACAGAAACAGATGCAGGAGAGTTAGAATGACCTTTTGTTTAGGTATGAAAGTAAAGGATGGTTTGGTGGGTATTGCCGATACGCGCGTGACTTCAGGAACAGAACGGATTACTGCGCGCAAAGTAACAGTCCATCAGCATGGTAAGCATTCACTATTCTTAATGACCTCAGGTTTAAGGTCTGTGAGGGATAAGGCGCTTACCTACTTTGAAGATGTCTTGGAAAAAAGTGATGTGCATACGCGTTTGTACCAAGTGGTGAATGCCTTCTCAGATCAAATCAGGCGTGTGGCTTTTGAAGATCAGGCATCGTTAACATCCGCTGGTTTGCATTTTAATTTATATTCTTTGGTCGGGGGACAACTTGAGGATGATAAAGAGCATAAGTTATACATGATTTATCCTCAAGGAAACTGGGTTGAAGTGGGTCAGTCGACACCCTTTTACATTATTGGAGAATCCGGTTATGGTAAGCCAATACTTGAGCGCACATTGAATTATGAATCTGATTTAGCGTTTGCAGCTAAAGTGGGTTTTTTGGCTTTCAATGCGACGATTACTTGTGCGGTCGATGTGGATTATCCTATTGATATTGTGATCTATCGGAAGGATCGCTATGAAGTCGTAGAACAGCGTTTTACGCGAGATGATTTAATTGAAACCGCTAAATTTTGGCACCGTAACCTGCAAGAATTGGCGACAGCGTTACCAGCTCCATGGTTAGAGGGCGCGTTTGCGGAGTGGTTGGTCTAGCGTTTATATGTGTATGAGGAGTTTTGATGATTGAGTATACCTTGCCGGTGCGGCGACTTAGAGTGGTGAAGCTGCTCTTTTTTGCCCTTTTTTTGCTGATCAGTGTTGTGGGAACACCGCTCTATGTGTTGAAGTATGGCGTGTCTCTATCTGAGATATTGCTATTCGTATTTTTTGTTGTCACTACTGAAATGGCGATAACCGCAGGCTATCACCGTCATTTTGCGCACGCGACCTATAAAGCCAATAGCGTTGTGCGATTTCTGCTGCTCTTTTTTGGGGCGGCTGCATTTGAACAATCTGCACGCAAATGGGCGTCACAGCATCGCCAGCACCATCAATGCACGGATCAGGAAGAAGACCCTCACTCAAGTGCAAAAGGGGCTTTCCATTCGCATGTGGGTTGGCTGATTTTTTACAGTCATAAACTCAATATGGATAATGTTAAGGATATTTCAAAAAGCCGGTTGGTGATGCATCAGCACAAATACTTTGGCTGGTGGTCTATTGTCAGTGGTGTGGCTTTACCGATGGCGATTGGTTTTTGGATAGGGCATCCTTTGGGGGCATTTATTTTGGCTGTGTGTTTGCGCATTACTTTGGTCATGAATGCTGCATTTCTCATTAATTCCTTTGCGCACCTTGTAGGAAAAAGGACTTTTGATAAAGAAGGGTCAGCACGAGATAGTTGGATGGCGGCATTGTTGACGAATGGTGAAGGCTATCACAGCTTTCATCACAAATTCCCCAGTGATTATCGCAATGGATATCGTTGGTATCATTGGGACCCTACGAAGTGGTTTATTTATTCCCTTTCATGCCTCGGTATGACTTGGGGTTTGAGGCGTACACAACCTCAGCATATTCTTAAAGCTAAACAATCCTATTAAAATTTTGAGGAACTGATGGATCGAAATGAATTGGCACAAGCTATTTATCAAACAGCCCACATAACCGGAGAATTTAGGCTGCGGTCAGGGCAGATGAGTCATGAGTATTTTGATAAGTATCTTTTTGAAGGCCAACCGCAATTGCTGAAGGCTATCGCAGAACACATGGTACCGTTAATTCCAGAGGGGACAGAAGTGTTAGCGGGTCTTGAGATGGGCGGGATTCCTGTGGTGACGATGCTTTCTCAGGTCAGCGGGATTCCTGCTGTATTTGTGCGCAAAGAAGCTAAGCGCTACGGTACGTGCAAGCTTGCTGAAGGGGGCACTATTGAAGGCAAAAAAGTGCTGATTGTCGAAGATGTGGTGACATCCGGTGGGCAGATTCTGCTATCGGCTACGGATCTACGTCAACACAAGGCCATTCTTCAAGATGTTGTGTGTGTGATTGACCGTGAAGCGGGGGGGAAAGAAAAACTCGTTGCTGATGGGTTATACTTGCATGCACTCTTTTCTATGACGGATCTCAAAGCAGCCGCTTAATAGTATTTATCTAAAAAAATCCGCGTCACTCTAATTCAATCAATAGAGTGACGCGGATTTTTTACTTCTCTAGTTCAGCTAAATCAACCAATAGCTTCATTACCGGATTCATTTGTGCGAATCCGAATGCATTGGCTAAGTTCGGTAACGAAAATCTTTCCATCACCAATCTTGCCTGTTTTAGCTGCTGCACAGAGACTCTTGATTGCCTTATCCAAGAAATCATCATTCACAGCAATATCTAACCGAACTTTCTTCAACAAGTTGATGGTGTGCTTCACACCACGGTAAGTTTCATCGAAGCCTTGTTGCTGTCCACAACCTAAGGCATTCGAAACACTCATCTTGTTGATGCCATCCTTAAACAACGCCGCTTTAACCTCGGGTAGCTTATGTGGCTGAATAAACGCTGTAATCAATTTCATAAACAGATTCCTTTCAGTGGTTATTCGGCAACGAAGATTTCAAAGCCAGAATATGCTTCCATTCCGTGCTCGTCGATGTCGAGACCCTTAAGTTGCTCCTCATCTGATACACGCAAACCTGTAACGGCTTTCGTGAGTGAGAAGACGATTAACGAGGTAATAGCGACCCAGAAGAACACAGCTACGATACCAATTAATTGTGTGCCTAATAAGCCTAATCCACCGCCAAAGAACAACCCAGTGACGTCGCCAGCGCCTGAAGCTGCACCAAATTGAGCTTCTGCGAATAGACCAACAGCTAAAGTACCCCAGGCACCACACACACCATGCACTGAAATAGCACCCACAGGATCATCGATCTTCAACACAGAGTCAAAGAAAGAGATGCTGATGACGACCAAAATACCTGCTACAAGGCCAATCACAATTGCGCTTAATGGTGAAACTGAAGCACACCCTGCGGTGATACCCACTAAACCAGCTAAAGCACCATTTAAGGCCATACTGGTATCTGGTTTACCGAACTTGATCCAGGTCATAAACATTGCGGCAACGGCACCTGCAGAAGCTGCGAGGTTGGTGGTTACTGCAATTGTAGCAATGCTTAAGTTGGTGCCTGCTGTGGTACTTCCTGCGTTGAAACCAAACCAACCGAACCATAAAATGAAAACACCTAAGGCTCCTAAAGGAATGCTGTGACCAGCAATCACATTTGAGCTACCATCAGCGTTGTACTTGCCTAAACGTGGGCCAACCATAATGGCACCAATTAAAGCAGCCCAACCACCGACTGAGTGCACTACGGTTGATCCGGCAAAGTCTGTGAAGCCTAAGCCAGATAACCATCCACCACCCCAAGTCCAGTGACCGACCACAGGATAAATCAATCCCATGATGAACACGGTGTAGAAAAGGTAGCCAACGAATTTGGTTCGCTCAGCAACTGCACCTGAAACAATTGTGGCTGCAGTAGCTGCAAACACACACTGGAATAACCAGAAAGTGTATTGCCATAAACCGTCACCTGATGCAGGATCCCCCGTGGATAAGAAGAAACCGTCAGTACCAAAAAGCCCCCCGGCACTAGTTCCAAACATGATCCCAAAACCGATTAACCAATAAATGAGAGAGCCTAGCGAGAAGTCCATTAGATTCTTCATTAAGATGTTGCAGGCATTCTTTGCGCGCGTGAAACCTGTTTCAACCATAGCGAAACCGGCTTGCATAAAGAATACCAATAAAGCGGCCAAAAGTGTCCATACCGTGTCAATTGCCGTTGCGTTGCTGGCAGCTGTTGCATCTTGTGCATGAGCGGTGCCACTCAACGAAACTAAAGCAATAACCGCGAGCGGTACGAATTGAACACTTCGCCGTAAGAAGCGTTTAAGTGCTGCGATCATAGATCCTCCTCCTTGATCTTTCTTTGCTGTTAAAAAGTGGTGACAGTTTTCTTTCTTACTACCTGGCCACTAGTTTACGAATTTGTGTTACGGGAAAATTACGGGTGGGTTGCATTTGGGTGAATATATTTTGAAAGGAGAGAATTGACCGGCCAGTCTAAGTAATGTATAGTCATTTTATGAAAGATTGTGAAACTCGATTAAAAATTATGGAAACCGCCATGGAGCTTATGTGGCGTAGTAGCTATGATTCGGTGGGGGTAGGCGCGATTTGCCGCCAGTCACAGACCCACAAAGGCAGTTTTTACCACTTCTTTCATTCCAAAGAGGAGTTGGCTGTTGAAGCTCTTGAAGAGCATTGGCAGAACGCTCTCCCTCAGATCGAAGCTGTTTTCTCGAACGAAAAGCCTGCGATAGACCGTATTCTGGGTTTTTGCGACTACACTCTTGAGCTTCAGAGCGCCAAGAAGCAAGAGTTGGGATTTGTCTATGGCTGTCCTTATGCGACCATTGGTCTTGAGCAGTGTGCGCAGAGTCAGGCTATTCGTGAGACCTCCCAGCAAATCCTTAATAAAATAAAACAGTTTATAGAAGACGCGTTGCGTATTGCTGCAGACTACAGGGAAATCGAGGTGGCGGACGTGGCTCAGAAAGCGAATATGCTCTTTACCTTGTATTTGGGCGCCCTGGCTCAAGCACGGTTGAGTAACAGTCTTGAGCCGATTCAGTCTTTAAAAGACCAGTTTTTGGATGCCATGAACGTGGCATTGGTTGCCTGAAACTGAGCGACCCTGGATAGACTAGAAGGTCAAGGGAGAGAGTGGTCGTTTCGGCAAAAGTACACTTAGTACTAAGATATATTTTGTACTTTAAAAACCTTAAAAGAAATCTCAGAACAAAGCCCTCTTGCGTGTCCCATTTGAAGCGGAAACGCATTTCTTAAAGAAAACATGAAAAGTTTTTATGAATCGAAATTTAAAAAATACTTTTCAAATTGTTATGCAATTATTTGACGCTAATTCAGTGGGGGTGATACATTAAGAATACGAACGGCTCTTTCAAAATCCATTTGCGGTAAGCGTTGAACGTCATTATTTGATTCATTATTCCTACATTCACGTGTTCACATACCAATCAATGTATTGTCGCAATAGGGGGAGATTTATATGAGAGTCTTATGTTCTTTATGGAAGCATTTTGGTGTTGTCAGTCTTTTAGTTTTCAGTTTTTGTGTGACGTCCAGTCAGACAGTTTTTGCTCAGCAAGAGAATCTTAAAGTCGATAGTTTTACTTTAATGGATGCAGGTACCGATCAACCCATTTCTGGTTATGATCCGATGCCTGCAAGTGCCACTATAGCGCTCTCCGATTTACCTGCTCAAGGGATCAATGTTCGAGCAAATACCTCACCTTACAATATCGGCAGTGTCAAATTTTTGGTCAACGGTAAGTATCAAAGCAAAGAAAATGCTGCGCCATATGCTCTAGCCGGGAACAACAAATCGAATTATCATCCCTGGAAAATCGGTGTTGGTGAATACAAGATTACTGCTGAACCATACTCACAGAGCAATTTTAGGGGGCAAAAAGGGACGTCTCACACAGTAAGGTTAAAGATTGTTGATGAGGCGCCTACCCCTCTTCCGGTTCCAGATCCCAGTAATGAAAATGAGAATGAAGATGCTTCTACTTCGAATTCCCAAAAAGTGACAAGTTTTACATTAATAGATGCACGTACGGATCAACCGATACCAGGATTTGAAGCCATAACCGGTGATCTTGATATTGCATGGAATCGATTGCCTGCTGGTGGTATCAATGTTCGAGCAAATACCTCACCTTCCAAAGTTGGCAGTGTCAAATTTTTGGTCAACGGTAAGTATCAAAGCAAAGAAAATACCGAGCCATATGCCCTTGCTGGTAACAATAAGTCAGATTATCATCCGTGGAATATTCAAGCAGGTGTTTACCGTGTTACTGCCGAAGTGTATTCGAAATCTAATTTTCAAGGAGAAAAGGGAGAGGCTAAAGATTTTACCCTGAAATTAGTGAAGGCGGGTTCAGATGATAATGAGGAAAGGGTGTCAGATGATAATGAACTCTTCATTAAAGAAGAACAACTGACTGACAATGGCTTAGATAAACGCAATATCAGTGTGTATGGAGATTATGTTGCGTGGGATGAGTTTGAGGGAACTTCTAAAAGGTCGGACTACGCAGACATCAAGCTTTATCACATTCCAACTCAACAGAAGATTTCTATCCCAGAAACGCCTGGCACACTTAAGGTTGAAAAAAAACCGATCATTACGTCGTCAGACCAAGGGATAAGGCTTTACTGGGAAGTGCTCATTGCTGGTATTGATCCAAATAATTGTGGTCAAGGGTGCGTCTCTCGAATTCAGACGTGTACGTTAACAAATATGGATCCAAAAACATGTGTGCCTGAGTATATTCCTGTAAATGACCCCGCGATAGGCATGAATCATCAACTTATTTCTGCGGATGATGCATGGGTAGCTATTGAGCGCAGAAAAGTAGGGCCTTGTACGTCCAATGCGGTTTGTACTCCTTCATTAATGGCTGTTAATGTCCTCAATCGAACTTTGTGGGGAGGCTATGAAGCACACAGTCCTCAGGTGTCTGGTGATCGTCTTGTGTTTTATGCATGTGCGGGAGCATCTTGTCCATGGAGTTGGATGAGCGTACTTGATTTGAAAACAGGAGATGTCCAATATTTTCCAGATTATGACCTTTCGAAAAGAAGGAACCCTTCCGGCATTTCAGATAACTTTGTTGCTTATCTAGAGCAGGACTCCAAAACAAATGCAGGAGGAATATTTGTGTATGATTTCAATACCGCCAATATCATACAAATTGCTGATAACAGACAAGCTGATAGTGGTGAGCTGTCGCCTCCGGATATTGATGGAAAGTGGTTGGTCTGGAAATCTCCTTGGAAGACTAATAGACCTTCTTCTTTATTTGTTGCGGATAGACGCTACGCCGTTATTTATGAGTTAACGGACAGATCATATAAAAGTGTATTTGATATATCAGGTGATCATGTAGCTTGGTTGGGATCAAAAACACCAGAGGGACAGGTAGATGTTTACCTCTCTAGTTTTTCAACCACCAATAGACCTCCTTCACCGATTATCCAAGCAGATGTTATCGAAGGTACGGTGCCACTCAAAGTCAATTTTGACGGGTCCAGAAGTCACGATGTAGATGGAGAAAAAAGTGATACATACAAATTGAATTTTGGGGATGGTTATCAATCGAGTGGTCCGAAAGCACAACATACATATAGAACAGCAGGGACATTTGAAGTTTCCTTAGAAATCGAAGATGAAAGAGGTTGGAAAAATAAAGGACTGGTTTCAATACGTGCTAATTCCTCTACGCTTGGAACGCCTACCGCTAAGTCCCCTAGAGGAGAAGTGAATAGTGCTCAACCGGCATTTTCTTGGTCTACTGTTAAAAATGCCAAGCAATATGAACTTTGGGTGGGAGTAGCTAATACGCAAGGTGGTTTTACTGAGATATGGTCGGCAAAAACCAACAGCGCGACAACGTACAATCCAGTAACATCTCAGAAGCTTGAAGGTGGAATGTCCTACACGTGGTGGGTGCGCGCTCTTGATGGTGATGAAGTAGGCGCATGGTCTGAAGGCGCGGCTTTTACTGTAAAGTTACCCGCAATAGGAATCCCGCAACAAAATGGTCCATACGGAGAACAGGCATCTGGGAATCCTAAGTTTTCATGGAGTGCGGTCAATGGAGCCACTCACTATGAAGTGTGGGTAGGTAAGTTGAATGGTAAAGGTGGCTACACGACGTTGATTGATGCGTTTACGGTACAAGGAACATCTAAGACCTTTACCTACACTTTTAGTCCCGGTGAGCAATATGGCTGGTGGGTGCGAGCTGTGGATGCTAACCAGGTTGGGGAATGGTCAGCTGGGAAATCCTTTACCATAAAGTCACCCTTGCCAGCAGTGCCGCAAACACAAAGTCCATCGGGTACTGTTACGGTCCTGCGGCCTCAATTCAATTGGACAGGGGTGAGTGATGCCACGTATTACGAGATACGGATTGGTGTTTCAAATGGATCAGGAGGGTATTCGACCATCACG
>JAJDCC010000043.1 GCA_029261015.1 Candidatus Omnitrophota bacterium
GACGTTTTAGCACAATGATTTGCTTTGAAGATGTTTTTCCTGAAATCGCGCAACGTTTCCGTAAGGCGGGAGCTGAACTGTTAGTTGTCATTACTAACGATGCCTGGTTTGGAAAAACAGCAGCCGGATTTCAGCATGCTCAAGCGTCCATTTTTCGGGCAGTAGAAACCCGTACGCCTGTGGTCCGTGCGGCCAACACTGGAGTGACTGGGTGCATAGCCCCTACTGGTGAATGGATCGACTTGCTACGCGATGAGGAAGGAAATGCCCTCTATGTGGATGGAGTGAGCATTTGTGACGTTCCGCTGGCCTGGCCGAATGAGCACAGAAGCTCTCTGTAACCCTATTGTAATTGGACAGCGGGTGTACTGTGCCTTGAAGCTAAGGGCCGGGCCCGCTATAATCAACCTTCACGACGCTCAGTAACCCCTAACGAGAAATCACATGCATACGGAAGAAAACGACCAAGTTCAAGCTCGACACGACAAGCTCAAAGCGCTTTTTGAGGCCAATCAGCAGCCCTATGGGGCAGGGTATCCTGTAACCGATACATTGGATGCTTTAGTGGCTCAGTATGAAGAAAACCGTGAAGTGAAAGCGGCAGGGCGTTTGATGGCTAAGCGTGGGCATGGCAAGATGTGTTTTGCCGATATCCGCGATGTTGATGGCAAGCTTCAGTTTTGTATCAAAAAAGATTTAGTAGACGAAGCGACCTTTGCCTTATTTAAGGATTTGGATTTAGGCGATATCATTGGGCTTGAGGGCAGTCTGTTTACGACTAAGGCGGGTGAAATCACTTTACAGGTAAGCAAGCTCACTTTGCTGGCCAAAGCACTCCGTCCGTTGCCTGAGAAGTGGCATGGCCTTAAGGATGTGCAGGCGCGCTACCGTAAGCGTTATTTAGATTTAGCAGCTAACCCAGAATCACAGCAAGTATTCGTTAATCGCTCCAAAATCATTTCCAGTATTCGGCACACTCTCGAAGAAAAGGGGTTTATGGAAGTAGAAACGCCCATGATGCATTCGATTGCCGGTGGTGCTGCTGGAGATCCCTTTAAGACACACCATAACGCTTTGGATATGGAACTTTTCATGCGTTTGGCACCAGAGTTGTATTTGAAGATGTTGTTGGTGGGTGGTTTGAATAAGGTTTATGAATTGAATCGTTCTTTCCGTAACGAAGGGTTATCGACGCGGCATAATCCAGAATTCACTATGCTTGAAGTATATGAAGCGTATTCAGACTGTAAGGGGATGATGAATTTGGTGCAGGAGTTGATCTGTACTGCGGCGATAAAAATTCACGGTAGCCTGACTTTTGAATTTAAAGGGCAGACCTTGGATTTGAACCCACCTTGGGAAGTGGTTTCATTTTCGGATGCGATGGCAGAGATGGGGATTCGCGCTGACTCGCCTCCTGAGAAAATTAAAGAAGTCCTCAAAAAACATCACATTAAGGTGGGCGATTTGTCGCGGTCGCAATTAGTGCGGTTAGTCGAACAGATTTTTGACCCAACAACAAAATCCAAACCTTTATTTGTGATTGATTACTGGACAGAGATTTCGCCTTTAGCTAAGAGTAAACCCGAAGATCCTTCGATTGCCGATCGTTTTGAGTTATTTATTGGCGGGATGGAAGTGGCTAATGCCTATTCTGAGTTGAACGACCCTATCGAACAAAAGAAACGATTTGAAGCCCAGTTAGAAGGTTTTGAGGATGCAGACAAGCGCTGCATTGATGAGGCTTTTGTGGAAGCGCTAGAACATGGAATGCCTCCTGCTGGGGGATTAGGTGTAGGAATAGATCGCATCGCCATGCTTTTGTTGAACCAACCATCGATTAAAGATGTTATGTTGTTTCCTTTGTTGCGTCCTTTAGCTGAGGAGTCTGTTAAAGCCGACGACTGATGTTTGAATGCTGCTTTTGGCAATGCTGAAGTATCTGTCTGTCTGTTTTAGCTAATCACACCTATGCGTTACGAATTCTGGCTCAGTTCACGGTATCTCTTTGCCAAGCGTCGCGAGAAGTTTGTTTCCATTATTGCTGCACTTTCCATCGGGGGAGTGGCTATCGGCGTATTGGTTTTGTTGGTGGCGTTGGCGGTCATGTCTGGTTTGCACTACGGGCTTAAAGAGCGTTTTATTGGTGTCCATGCACATGTCATTGTGGAATCTCCAAAAGGCAATTTAAGCAATTCACCCGAGCTTTTTAAAAAAATCGAATCGGTTCCTGAAGTTGTGGGTGTGAGTCCTTTTGCGATGGGACAAGCCGTGGTGCGGTTGCCCGATCAGGCTTTTGGGGTGCTTTTACGGGGGATTGATTTAGATCGCGATCACCGCATTAGCCGCTTGGCTGAGTACCTGATTATGGGGCGCATGCCTGAGAATGATGATCAGGTGTTGATCGGAAGTGAGTTGGCAGGATCGATGACTCTGAGGCCGGGCAGTGAGATGCAATTGATCTCGCCGGTGGATGGCCAGCCACGACGTTTGAAAGTGAGCGGGATTTTTCGGTCGGGAATGTTCGAATTTGATGCGCTCCTGGTGGCGACCTCGTTGGCGCGTGCACAAGATATGTTTGGTATAGAGAGCAGTGTTTCGGGGATTGGTGTTAAGTTGAAAGACTTAGACCACGCCAAAAAAGTCAAAGCCGCTTTGGAAGAGGCTTTAGGGCCTGGCTACAATGTGAAATTGTGGACCGAAATGAATCCGACGCTTTTTGCTGCGTTGGAGCTTGAGAAAATAGGCACTTTCGTTCTGCTGACGCTGATTGTATTGGTTGCTTCTGCTAACATCATCTCTACTTTAGTGATGATGGTGAATGAAAAAACGCGTGATATCGGTATCCTTAAGTCCATTGGGGCGACCAATAAATCTGTATGGTTGATTTTTACCATACAAGGTATCTTTATTGGTTTGACTGGGATTCTGTTGGGAGCAGGGGTTGCCGGAGCTTTGATTTGGTCTTTGGATACGTATCACTTTATCCGGTTGCCAGGTAATATCTATTACTTGGATTATTTGCCTGTGCGTGTGGAGTTTCGGGATTGGTGGATCACCTTTGGGGCTGCTATGGGAATCACTTTGCTCTCGACATTATATCCGGCTCGCAAGGCCGCGCAGTTAATGCCTGTGGATGCCTTACGCTATGAATGACACACAAGCAAATATCCAACAAAGTGTTTTGCAGGCCCAGGCTTTGCATCACAATTATCAATTAGGTAAAACGAAGATCCAGGTCCTTAATGGGATTGATTTGGCAGTGAATCCGGGTGATTTTATTGCTATCACAGGTCCCTCAGGTGCGGGTAAGTCGACGCTCTTGCATTTGTTGGCAGGTTTGGATGTGCCTGTGCAGGGCGATGTGTTATGGCAGGGTAAGAGCTTGGTGACGATGAATGATGCCCAGCGCGCTGCATTTCGCAGTCATCAAATTGGGATTGTGTTTCAGTTTTATCATTTGGTGCCAGAATTGAATGCCTTAGAAAACGTCATGTTGCCAGGTTTGGTTTCAGGTCAAGGGTTTTCATCGGCGCTGAAAGACAAGGCTAATGAGGCGCTGAAAGCAGTGGGATTAGCTGATCGGGTGAAACATAAGCCCAGTGCTCTTTCAGGGGGAGAGTTGCAAAGGGCTGCCATTGCGCGTGCTATTGTGAATGACCCTGAAGTGTTATTATGTGATGAGCCTACCGGGAATTTGGATTCACTCAACGGTGAGGCCATTATGGATATTCTGCTCCAACTCAAGGAATCTCGAAATAGAAGTTTAGTGATCGTTACGCACCATGATTCCATAGCTCAGAGAGCTCAGCAACATGTGCGCTTAAAAGATGGTTGTATTGTAGGAGGTTAAAGTGAAGATTTTTTTGAACGACAAATTTGTGGATCAATCTAAAGCCATGCTCTCAGTGTTCGATCACGGTGTGCTTTATGGTGACGGCGTTTTTGAAGGCATTCGAGCTTATGGCGGTAAGATTTTTAAACTTGAAGAACACGTAGAGCGTTTGTATGAATCTGCACACACGATCATGCTTAAAGTGCCCATGGAACAAAAAGAACTGTGTGAGGTGCTTAAGAAGAGTTTGAAGGTGAATGATTTAACCGATGCCTACATTCGATTAGTGGTGACGCGAGGGGTGGGAGATTTAGGCTTAGACCCACGCAAGTGCCCCAAAGCGAGTTTGTTTATTATTTCAGATAAGATTCAGCTTTACCCCAAAGCCATTTATGAAAAGGGTCTTGAGATCGTGACTGTAGCGACGCAACGCAATGTGCCCGAAGCGTTGAATCCTCAAATCAAGTCACTGAATTATCTCAATAATATATTAGCTAAAATTGAAGCTGTGAATGCGGGGTATCAAGAAGCCTTGATGTTGTCACACTCTGGTTATGTCACTGAGTGTACGGGTGAGAATGTGTTTCTTGTAAAGGGAAATCAGTTACTGACGCCCCCTCCTTACATTGGCGTTCTAAAAGGCATTACGCGCGATGTGGCTATGGATTTGGGCCAACGTATGGGGCTTGATGTTAAAGAAGATTTGCTGACGCGTCACGATTTGTACAATGCAGATGAAGTGTTCTTAACGGGAACTGCTGCTGAAATTATCCCGGTTTCAAAAATTGATGGACGCAAGATTGGTTTGGGTAAACGTGGTAAGATTACTCAACGATTGCAAGAAGACTACCACGCCTTGACTCTACAATAGGGAAAGGTTTTTATGCTTTGTGAACTGTGTAAGAAATCTCAAGCAACAGTACACTTAACCGAAATAGTCAACGATGAGATGGCGGAGCTGCATCTTTGTGATACTTGTGCCAATGAGAAAGGGGCACAGGTAGAGAGCAATTTTGGGTTATCCGATCTTCTATCGGGATTGACTGACTATGGCCGTAATGATGAGGAAGAAGAGCGCTCTAATCCTGTTTGTGAAAACTGCGGCATGTCTTATGAAGAGTTTCGCAAAATAGGACGTCTTGGTTGCTCGGTCTGTTATGACACTTTTGCTTCGAGTTTAGGAAGTCTGCTCAAACGCATTCATGGTTCCCCTGTCCATTTAGGCAAAGCCCCTGGACGATTTGCTAAACCAGATAAAGGGAAGTCGACGATGGGGGATCTGCGGAGCCAGTTGGAAACCGCTATTGAACGTGAGGATTTTGAACAGGCGGCTGTGATTCGTGATCAAATCCGGCGGTATCAACAAAAGAAGGCTAAAGATGAGTAAGCCTTTAAATCCCATTGACGCTCTCCTTAAAAAAACCAGCACTTGGCTTGAGGACAGTGGTCCTATGCCCTCTATTGTGATTTCCAGCCGCATACGATTGGCTCGTAACCTCGATAAATATCCCTTTGCGGTGCGTACCGATGATGAGTCCATGCTCGAAGTCATGAATGTGGTGCGCGATGGTGCAGCGCATAGCAAGATGCTCAAAAAAGCCCATTTCGTAGACATGGATGAGATATCGGAAATTGATCGACAGTTTTTAGTGGAACGGCATCTGGTGAGTCGAGAGCATATGCAAAACCCGGAGTTTCGCGCTGTCATTATTGGCGACGGAGAAGCGGTGAGTGTGATGGTGAACGAAGAAGATCACTTACGCATTCAGTCCATGGAATCAGGGTTAAATCTTAGAAATGCTTGGACGACGATCAATCGGCTGGATGATGAGTTAGCCGAAACCTTAGAGTTTGCCTTCACTCCTAAGTGGGGATACCTCACTTGTTGTCCCACGAACACTGGTACTGGTATGCGCGCATCTGTGATGTTGCATTTACCCGCTTTGGTGATGCAAAAACAGATCAACAAGATTTTGCACACGATCACTAAATTGGGTTTGGCTGCACGCGGTTTATATGGTGAAGGGACCGAAGCGACGGGTAACTTTTTTCAGATATCTAATCAGGTGACTTTAGGTCGTCATGAAGAAGAGTTGATTGAGAATATTGAGCGCATTTTGAATCAAGTGATAGAACATGAACAAAATGCTCGTGAAGCTTTGCTGACACAAAACCGTGCGCAATTAGAAGACCGTATTTGGCGGGCCTATGGGATTATGGGGAACGCGCGTACTGTGAGTTCTGCTGAAGCTTTAGATTTACTCTCAGCAATTCGCTTAGGTGTGGACATGGAATTGATGTCGGATTTGGATCGGACTACACTGAATGAGTTGTTTTTATTCTGTCAGCCAGCACATTTACAAAAGTTAGAAGGTAGCGCTTTATCGCCAAAAGAACGTGATATGAAGCGTGCTGAATTGATTCGTCAAAGAATAGGCAAGACTTGAACCCTGAATTCGTTTATATTAAAGATCATACGATAAGTTTTGGAGGCAATCATGTTTAATAAGTTTACTGAGCGTGCACGTAAAGTCATCTTACTAGCTAAAGAAGAAGCCAAGCGGTTTAACCACGATTACATTGGCACTGAACACATTCTGTTGGGATTGATTCGTGAAGGAGAAGGAGTCGCTGCTGCTGTATTGCAAAAGTTAGGGCTTTCTCCAGAGAAGATCCGACTTGAAGTGGAAAAACTGGTTCAAAGTGGACCCAGTACTTTAGTGTCAGGAGACATTCCATTTACCCCCAAAGCGAAAAAAGTGATCGAATTGGCTATGGAAGAAGCTCGCAGTTTAGGGCACAACTACATCGGTACTGAGCATCTTTTGCTGGGCTTGATTCGCGAAGGTGAAGGAGTGGCCTCTCAGGTGCTGATGAACTTAGGGCTCGATTTAAACCGTGTTCGCAATGAAGTGATTGCACTCCTA
>JAJDCC010000044.1 GCA_029261015.1 Candidatus Omnitrophota bacterium
TGATCCCAATACTGAAGCATATCATTCCCGCTAATATCCGCCTTGTTGCCAATGCTGACAAAACTCGACAAACCTAATCCGCGAGCTTTTGCCATAGAAAGGATCGCAATCCCTAATGCGCCACTTTGCGATAACATCGCAACATTACCTTGATCGGGAAACACAGGAGAAAAAGAAGCATTCATGCTGACAGCGGAGTGTGTCGTTAACATGCCTAAACAGTTGGGTCCCAATAACCGCATACCATGGCCACGCGCTTTTTCGACCAAAGCCTGTTGCAACGCAACACTCTCAGGCGTATTCACTTCGGCAAAACCTGCTGAAATGACAATCAACGCACGCACGCCTGCTGCTGCACAATCATCCACAATATCCAGCACCAGAGAACTGGGGACAACGATGACAGCCAACTCCACAGCTCCAGAGACAGCACTCACTTTAGGATAACTGGGCACCCCCAGAATCTCATTCACATTGGGATTGATCGCATAGAGCTCCCCTTCAAAACCACTTTCCTTTAAAGCATTCAGCACGCGATAGCCAATACTTTTAGGACGCCGCGAAGCGCCCACAACAGCAATCGATTTTGGGTGAAAAAAAGAGCGCAGCGACTGTTCTGTAAATAGCGCATCCAGTTTTTCAGCTCGTGCAGCACTATCTTGAGTAGGCACTAATGAAACCACTACTTTCATGAGCCCTTTGTCCTGCTCCTCTTGATAGTCATAGCCTGAATGACGAAACACATCCAACATGTGCTGATTTTCAATATGGGTATACCCGATAAGTTCCTGATACCCTTCGCGCTCAGCCATCACCGACAAACGCTCAAACAGCGAACTGCCGATGCCCAAACAATGAAAATGATCATCCACGGCCAAAGCCACCTCAACCGAAACTGCATCGTTTTTAAAATAAGAACCCACGGCAATAATCCTATTCTCACCGTTGATCACACGTGTCACCACTAAGCTCAAATGGTCTTGGGGGTCGCGATCATCGCTGAATAGGTACTGCTGAGATTCATCCGGTTTGCAAAAGCCCAAAAACCTCTGATAAAGAGAATCTTTTGATAGTCGTCCAAAAAAAGCTTTGATGGACGCAACATCTTTCTCATTAGCAATGTGCACCATAGCCACACTGCCATCACGCAAAAGAATGCGCCCATACTCAACGGAATCCTGATAAACAGGGGGTAAGGAGATTACTTGTGTTTTTTCCACGGGAAGCTACTTTCTATGTTCATCCAAATCACTATAGGTGAGAAAAGACTACCCTTTTTGCAATGAACTCACTATGATTTGAATCATTATTAGGCTTTATCCTTTAGGATTAGCCCCAAACCGATTCTCGCCTTCTTGACTGTCCATACAAGCAAAAACAATCAACACAATACCTCCAATGAGAGGGACAAATCCGATCAATAGCCACCAACCACTCTTGCCTATATCATGCAACCGCCTAATGGCCACAGCGATGGACGGCAATATGACGCCTAATGCATAAATACCGGTCAACACTGCCGGCATCCCTAACAAGCCTTCAATAAAACTCAAACCCATGCTGATGATGAGATTAAACAGAGTGAAAAACCAATATTCCTTACGCCTAGACCGGCCACTGAACACGGCATACTGCTTCAAAACACCGAGATACCAATTCATATTTCCCCCTGAGTTAAGGACGCATTGTGGCTATCAAAAACATTTTACTGCAACCTCAGACACATTTGAGGTTTTATTAACAAAAAGCCCAACCTTTAATGGCTGGGCTTTAGCACTTGCTTGATTGGAGCAATGATTAAGCTGTAGGTCGCTTTCTCGCGCGCCCCTTCTTTTTAATGATCATCTTGGGCCCGGTATTATTACTCACAGGAGCACGACTCCTAGAGCGCTTAGGCCCTGATGAGCCCCCTCGACCACTCGGTGCTCTATCGCTAAAGTCTCGATTACCAGACACACGACCACCCGAGCGCTTATTGCCATAGTCTTTTCCGCCCGCGGCAGCTCGTCTGGCAGCCGCTCTTTCACTGAAGTCTTGGCTACCTGATCTGGAATCTCGCTCCATAGACCGCTTGTCATCTGCATAGGACCTCATGCCGGTTTTGCTCGAAGAGCGACCTGCCGGTCCCCGGCTACTAGTGCGCCTTGGAGGACCACCGCGTCCATTACCACTACGACTGCGACTTTCATTGGATCCTCGGCGATTGTCACTTGAACCACGACGGCCTTCACCCTTTTTACCGCTGCTTTTGGCTTTGGTAAATAAAGGAACGCCACCCTGACCGTCTTGCTGCACATGCGCAAGCAACACTTCAGCTTCCTGAAACGGTAGTGTCACAAATGAAAAAGTATCCATGATCTCGATGTCACGCACAAGACGACCATCAATGCGACACTCTTTGAGCATGTACTCCAGCAATTGATCCTTAGTCAAACCATCTTTCTTACCGCGACGCACAAACAAACGCGTCTTACCCTTCATATCTACCTTAGCGCCACCGATTTCACGATAGCTGCTTTCATCTAGATCACCCTGAAAGGTACTCTGCAACAATGCAGCCAACATCACTTCTGGATCATTTTCGCTTAACAAAGCTTGTGCCATCTGCACATATTCTTTAAGCGGTTTCTTCTTAATGACATCAGCCAATTCAGTCCGAATGCGTTCACGTTTAGTGTCAATGACATCCTTAACCTTCGGCAATTGCTCTTTACGGATATCCGTCTTGGTGTGTCGACTGATCATCTGCAATTTGCGTGCCTCAGCAGGCGTCACAAAAGTGATAGCAATGCCTTGTTTACCGGCACGACCGGTTCGGCCAATACGGTGCACATAGGCTTCTGAATCGTGAGGCAAAGAGTAGTTGATCACATGCGTCAAATCATTCACATCAATACCCCGTGCAGCCACATCGGTTGCAATCAAAATACTGATCTGACGGTTTTTAAGTTTAGTTAATACCTGCTCACGCTGACCTTGAGTCATATCACCGTGCAAAGCATCCGCAGAATAGCCCCGTTCGCCCAACTTACGGGCCACATCCGCCACATCAACCTTAGTTCGGCAGAACACCAAACCATAAAACTCATCTTCGACATCAATGATGCGACAAAAAGCTTCAAACTTCTCAGACTGTCTCACTTCGAAATAGATTTGATCGGTATTGTTGGTCGTTAACTGACCCCCAGTGGCTTTAATCAAATCATATTCGCCCATGTACTTCTCGCCGATCTTGCGAATTTCTGGAGGCATCGTTGCTGAGAAAAGCAACGTACGCTTATCCTTAGAGGACTGCTCCATAATCGTCACAACATCTTCCAAGAAACCCATGTTGAGCATTTCGTCTGCTTCATCTAAAACTAAGAAATCAATTTCATCAATCTTAAGCGTTTTACGCTTTAGATGATCAATGACACGTCCGGGTGTTCCAACAACAATATCCACACCACGCTTTAAACTGCGCAGTTGTAAATCCATAGATTGGCCACCATAAATCGGCACTACACGAAAACGGCGTTCACCTTTTAAGGAATT
>JAJDCC010000045.1 GCA_029261015.1 Candidatus Omnitrophota bacterium
ACTCAGCCGCTCCGTTCTGAACTTTCTCTAAACTGGCAATCAGGGCCGCTAGCGATTGTTCTCTATCATCAAAATCGAGTTGCTTGATAGGTACTGTTTCAGGGGGGGCGATATCCGTATCAGTCGGCAGAAAACTATCGATACCCTTTTCTAATAGATCCAGATAAAACTGCGTTTGACCATCAATCGTTAAGGAATCATATTCTTTATCTAATAACTGTATCGCTAGCACTGGATCGGGGTATCCGTCAGCAGCTACGGGGCGCAATAAGGAGTGCACCATTTGGTCCGCTAATTCAGGGTTAACTTGAATAAGAGTATTCAGATTTACCAACGCATTACTGTAGTTAGAATACCATGGGCTAGATGCAACTAAAGAAAAACCCCCTGAGACTAGCACCTCAAGAAATTGCTCATATTCTGATTGCAAATCCGGGTTTAAATACAACTGGATATGTTGCATTATACTGCCTACATGCAATAAATTACCGTGAGTCTCATAGCTCTTTAACCTATTCGATTTAACAGGTAAGGATTCAAACATAGGACCAATACTTCTAACAAAAACACCACTGTAGCGCATAACATTAAGAGGGAAATTTTGTACGTACTGTATCAAATTCTGAAAATTATCAGAATTACTCTTCCAGTGCTTGAGTATTTTTTCGAGGTGATCATAATCAATTTTCTCTGCGCCCACACTGGAACGATGCGCAGACGAACCCTCTCCTGTGTGCATAAACTCCCCCTCATGACGCACAATCACACCGGGTTTAATTTCAATAGGAACACCTTGAGGGAAAAGCTTTAATAATTCTTGTTTGGCAGGACTGTCGGGTAGGCGGTAATGATAGTCGAATGCAATGTACGCAAGTGTGAATAACGCAGACATTGCTAACACACAAACCATTAAAAACGCAATAACCAAACCAAAAAATAGGCTAAGGACACCTCCAACGCCAACCATTCCGACAATAAAAGCTATCCCCAATTTATGGCTATTTAGATTAAATAGTTCATAATGCGGCCGCTCTTGCATGATATTGAGGGCCACATCATCCCACTCACTGAAGACTGTTTTGGATATCCCTGTGGCCTCAGCCACTAGATGCGAAATAGGACGAACAGACGGTACAGGAAGAGGAATTATTCTAGGGTTAGAATGGAGCGAGTCTTCTATTACGGTTAATGGCTCCCCATCGGTAACTGATAACTTGTAAAATTTATTATTATGGCCAATTCTTGAAAATAAAGCCTCAAATTCCATACCTCTAGATAGAGTTGCGCCAGCATCGATGTTAAAACCTTTGGCAACAGAGCTACTGTAAGCGTTTTTTTTAAGATGTAGCGTGCTTGATTTAGTTTTATCAACGATATGTATGGGAATTGAAATTGACAAATTCTCTATAAACTTCTCCTTATCCTTTTCAGGAATGGCCCAATAGTTTTGCTTAAATGATTTTAATGGCCCTGAACCATAAGAGTAACTCCCACCTTTATCGCTCCGAAACACCAGAACCAGTTCGTCTTCGCCATCAGCGTTCACATGTTTAGAAAGAAACATAGGATTGTCTACATCGCCAAAAGTGTGTAACACCTCTTTATTTTCTAGATCGATGGCTATTGCATATCCATTGGCACTCTGCAAAATCAATAGCGACTCGCCCATAAAGAAATGTCTATAAGGGCCCTCAACACTTGCATTCAATTGAGATGGAATATACACTCTATCAGTACCGCTTGAGCTCATTATCACGAGCCTTCCTCCCGCATAGCGGTACAATAATTTATCATTCCAGCGAGCATACCAATTCGGTGCATTTAGGATATCCAAATCATCTCTGGTCATTGATAGTTTTGGTTTAAAATTTTCATAAAACATTGATTGTTCATTAATCAATACATTCCCCCATGAAAAGGCATGTACCACGGCATTCTCCATACTTTGCAGTTGGGCCATCTTTTTTGCGGCTTCGCCTGAAATGAAAGGTAAATTTTGAAGTTTGGATTCAATCTCTTTAGCTACTTTTCTAGGATTGGTTTTACGCCGTACATTTTTAAACGCAGGAAAACCGTTAAAACTGGGGAATTTAATGGAAAGTTTATCACGAAAATTAAATGCAACTAGAGACACAACAACTATCAATGCACCCAGAACTGCCCAAACTACGGATGGAATTGCATTTCGAGTTCCCTCTGATTCCAACTTCTCTTCATCCAACTGCACATCAAACCACAACGCTGGCCCAACCACTAGATCCACAAAAGTGGTGGGATCTAATACTTCCCACTGATCACCTGCAGTTGAATCACTTACCCTCACTATCAATTGTGTATGCCCAGTATCGTTAACTGCTAAATCTCCACCATCCTTAACAAGTTCAACATCCGCATACACCACAGGTAAATCAAGATACCGTGCCCAAAGATAAGCAGACAAATCCAACGTATTACAAACACCCCCCACTTTACCTGTATCACTTTCAGCGGCGAGGCGCGTATACAGAGCACTCCAACTTGCATCTTCTTCTATATCTAAGAAGATATTTTGAGATGCATCGTAAACAAAAAACTCAGAAAAGTGTCTTCTGATCGCATCAACTTTTTCGCGATCGGTGGCTGTGACATACGGGTCCAATACCTCCTGCCAAGCTTGAGGGAAATCGTTTCTTTCATTATCAGTTAAAGGACGGACTTGATAATCAAAATCTAAAGAATCCTCCGTAAATTCAATATCCCAACTTAATATTACAGAACCGGTGTAATCAAGCACTCGAACACCTTCAACACCATTGTTATTTACGGTGACTGTATTAACGATTACTCCATCTAATGTCGTCGCAACTAGATTAGTATTCCGTCCGTTAGGAGTGTAATACGGGACGATAACTGATCCAGGAACAACAGGCACACGCATAAAAGCATGTTCAGTTGATATCGTGGGTCCTTGTGGTTCTCGAATTTTAAGATCAGGATCCGTGCTCCATTGACCCTTTTCATCTAAGTGTGGATAAATCTGAGTGATCAGTGTTTGGTCTTCTGGAAGATTCGAAAAATTTCCATAGACCAATCGAACATTAGGGGCATTGGTTTTACCATCATCAACGACCCCATCCCCATCAACATCTATGCGCCCATAATTTTGACTCTGCACATTGATCACAGAGCCTCCTTCATCTCCACGCTGTCCCTGAAAAACAGAACCCGCTATATCAAGATCAGCCCACATCGTAATGGCTTCATTAGACTCTTCTGTTTGAGTTTGTAACTGTTCCTGGATGCTATCGCTGAAAAAGTGATAAGCTGGCGCTGCCGCTGAAATAAACAGCACAGAAGCCACAGCAAATAGGATTAACCTTTGTATCCATTTACGAGCAATCGTGTTTTCTTTCGACACCTCGGATGCATCAGACACTACTTCTTTTTTTACCTTTGGTGCTGGCAATGATAGATGAATACGGTCTTTCAACAACGTCGCATTTTCTGCTTTGTTAAATACAGAACGGTCGATTAAAAAGATACCCCGCCCCGCGTATTGCGTATGAATCACAGGGGACTGGTTAATTCGGGTGTCCGCTGAACCAAAATCAATCGTATACAGCGCGACTTGATTATCGTCAATCGCTTTCTTAATGCGCGAATCTGAGTTCAGAGGATGATTATTTATTGGATCGACCGCTTCACTCCTTAACAATTCGCCAATATCTGGTTGCGTCAAATCTGAATCGATAAGCACAACACCCGGCTCCCCATCAAACCGAAGCCACTCAAGCGTGTTGGGCAAAATAGTAGTTTGCTGTGCATGAATGGCCTTAGCTAACCAACCCTCGGCATCATCTGGATTGAGCTTACGATTCACTGCATGCCTTAAGTACTGCATCAAGTCCGTATCTTCAGTCAGCCCTTTCTGCTCATGACCTTGTTTGGCACGAATTAAAGCCGCTAATGCATTGAGTCTGGGGATAGTGTTTGCGTCAAATTTTTGAGGATCGGTCGCCAAATCAATAATGGACTTGATGCCTTTTACAGCCGGATTTGCCACACCTTCCTGCGGTACTAAATTAATGCTGCTTTTATCCTTAGGAAACTCAACATCATGAGGCAATCCCAGTGTCACCTCACTCAACAGATTAAGTCCTGAAACTTCAATGTGCTCATGTGCATACCCCGAAACGGACAAAGCAATCACAGACGTTTCAGAAACTTCATCAGTACTCAACACATAAACCTCAGCATCCACTTGGGACTGGGTTTGTTCTTCTAGCTTGCCAGTGCCCATGTGCTGTGGTAAAAAGCGAGTCAAAATATCCGTAACACGCATGCCTTCTCGGGAATCCTGTACCACATACCCAAACTCATTCAGTTCTGAATACACTGCGTTTTGTGCATTCCAACCTGGCGGAAATTGCTCATCCCCTTGTCTGAGTACTTGGTAATTCGATAGGTTATTTAGTACACGACCAGGCTGCTCCGGAGTACCTTCAATAATGGGCCCATTACTATTCGCTTTAATGCGAGCATCGCGATACTGCTCTCGATGCTTAAGCGTGGCCGCTGACCAAGGCTGGCCTTTACGGAACTCCACGCGCGTGCCCGTTTGTACACCTTGACTGGCATCCAATATTTGATAATTAAACAGAATGTCATCCCCTTCAGCCCAAAACTCAAATCGCACTCCCTCCAATATGCCTTGCGCATTTTGAGTCCACGAATCAATAAACACACGGTCATCAGGATGACGAGCCTCTGCATCCAATAGCTCACCCAAAACTTGCTTGCCACCCGAGCCAAAACGACTGATGCGTTGACCTTGGGCATTAGACAGTAATTCTAATAAGGCTTGCGCTGGATCTTGAGCTTGAAAAAGCAAATCATTACGCAAGCCAGTTTTGCCGCGCAATTGCTGACCACTTTTTTCGCGACGCACATTCAAGTCGCGCTCGATATTGACGGATTCTGAGGGAGATTCTCTAAAACGCTCTAGTTTGCCTTGACCAAGGCCGTTTAAGTGTTCTACTGCATCCACAACTGCATATAAATTTTGCGGCCTTAAACGATGGATTTGATTCGTGAGTTCCACATCTTCAGCACCGAACAACTCACGCGCCAATGCACGCAGCAAATAGTGTTTGGAGTTTTGTGTCGTACGGCGAGCCAAATTCACTGAGCTAGGAATATTATTTTGAGGATCACCGCGATAAGTTAAATCGATCGTGAAAGATTGATTGCCTATAAATACAGTCAGTTTCGGAGCGACATCATTGTCTTGGAATTCGATACGCACAGCGCCAGATTGAAGCGCCAGTTCCATATCTTCATGCCACCATGCCAATGGGTTAGTAGCCAAAGAGTCATGCACTGTGGTGAGCGGATTTTGCGTTCGTAGTTGCGGATTGGGGTGCTGCGGACCAGTGGCCAAGCCACCGAAATCAAAAAAGGCTTGGTTGAATGTGTAGCGTTGAGGAGGCGCTTTGTTGAGATGCCCCACCAAAGCTTGGGCTAAACCCTGTCGCGTATCTGGCGCACCTACATACGTGGCTGGTGTTGCCAAACTATCGATATTCACTGCACCGTACGGTTCCGCTGTAATGGTAGTAGAGCCTTCTGCGTGTGAAACATCGATTTCAGTATGCTCGCCCGCCTGACGCAATGCTGTGGCTTGAGTGGCTGTGCCGATTTGGCCTGCATCGTCTGAGTTTTGATTGTCATCATCTTGTCTTTCTATACCCAAATGATTCTCAGTCTCCGCTTTGTCTGTTTTTTCTTTACCATCACCCTCTAAGCGTAATTGTCTTGCTGGCATATCATCCAAACTGTCTAAATATTGACTCAATACCACCATCGGCTCTGATTCAGGATGCTTTTCAATCTGCCTTCTAAGAAAGTTCAAACTGCTTCGCCTAATATAGACATTCCTTATGTTCTTAAAGACCTCTTTAGCAAGCTGATTCACTTCACTACTATACCTTTGACTATCTGTAAATTCTGCTAATGCCTCAAAATTTGCGGAAGTGGGAATCAATAACAAAAGATTCATCAGCATTTCCAATGATCTCTCTGCATACTCTGATGATGCTTCGTATTTAGAATGAGGTATATTCCTAATACTTCTTTCTACCCAGCCGACCCCAAAAGACGTATCAAACCAATCGCTTATTTCACGTTTTGCAAAAAGCCTTTCAGTCTCATCCTGAGATGTCAGGGCTACAGTATGCAATGCATTCAAGTTAGACAATAAATCATCCTGAACCCCCAACAAACTCTCCTGAAACCTTTCTGACCAAGAGTCTTTGATGCTATCGCCCACTAAATCACTCAGTGCAATCAAAAAACTTTCCTTATTATCACTTGATAAATCGGATCGAGTGCTGTATTCAGAAAAATAGTGCATCACTTGATTGAAACCTTCTATTGAATTGGCTTTAACTGCAGCGCGAGCAGCTTTAATCATTGTCTGGGGATCTTTAATTTTAAAACCTTCTTGAGCCATTTCTACTGCTCGATTGGCTGGATAGACTTGATTGAAGAGTATAAGAGGAGAGGCTAACAGTGGGATAACAGCGAATAGCAATAGGGCCACTAATACAACAGCTGTCATTAGAAGAGACGCTGCGCTTGCAAGTAACAAACTTAGCGCGACGCCCATAATAAGCACAGATGCTCCACCAAGAACTAAAATCCCTAGAGCAACAAGGATTCTAGCACCCCAAACCTTATCTTTGGGTGCCTCAAGATCAGCATGAAAATACTGTACGCTATAAATTAGCCATTTGGACGCAGGGCTGAACACCCATGAATCACGAAGGCTTGGCTTGGTAGATTTTACCTTCCCTTTCTGTCTTTTATCCTTATAAGCAGCTTCTAAAGCTGGCAAGGTTAACTCACCCACAACACCCTCTAATATAGCGGCTATCGGCTTGGGTAAATCAATACGGCCCCATCTCAGCCTTTCCTCATCGGTTGTCTGATTCATTTCATGCGTAGGCAATAGCTTTACATGTGGCCCTTTCATCTTTTGTCCGGTCTGATACACCACCCACAATTCCTCTACAAAACGGGCATCTTCTGTATATTCTTCCCCATAATTATTCACGAACCATTCTTTCAGTGTGGCGTAGTCTAGCTCAAGATCATCTGCCTGTAACTTCTCAAAGAGATAGCCCACCAAACCTTCTGGCTGAGATTCAGGCAAATGCAGGTTTTCATGAAAAACCAAATACTCAATGAGTTCAGAGACTTCTTCACCTTCAGTAAGGTTAAATCCATTTTGCTTATAAACTGCTAATAAGAATGGCAAAATTTCTTCTTCCACTACAATTTCACCGTCCTCAACACGCGCTACGCCTAAGCCCTCATCCACGACTCTTTGATAGGCCTTCAATAAGGCATCCGAGGCGTTCTCTTGTGCGACCGCGCTTGTCAGATTTGCTTTTAATTGCTTCCATAAGTAGAGTTCTTGGTGGATGGGTTTGGGAGCTGTCGCCCCACCATCCAGTGGAGAGGCAAAATACTTGAGTGTCTCATAATAGGTTGGCCTTTCGATGCTTGCATTGCTCATGTAATTTATTTTTCGTATTCTTCCCAATATGACCAGCAGCAGTTTATGAAGGTTAGAATTAATGAGTTCTATTTCTTTAAAAAAATCATTAAAGCCAAGATCCACCAATACCAATTTATTGTCAGGTGTGACTATTAACTGACTACCAGTGTAATTTTTATAATAAATACCCTCATCTCTTAATAGTTGATCAATAAAAACTAACTGTTGCCCTAACAGATACAAAAAATCTTTATTCTGCTCTGAAAAGAGGAAATCCCCTAACGTGTGGCCAGACACAAACTGTGTCATAAAATAAGGAGCATCATCCCCAAAAAGGCGGATCTTAGGAAAGTGAATATTCCAATCCGAAGTTTCGTGTTCACTTTGCTGCCGTTGAGCTATGGCATGAACATGTGGATTGATTTCATTCTCTAATCGCAGAACCCATTGACTTCCATCTTCGGTATTCTCAACAAGGATCACCACACTCGCATATATGGACAGCACTTCCTTAAACTGATAGTTATTACCAATCAACGCCTGAATCCACCCTTCTACAGGTTCCAACTTATCACTGCGAAAACTCCGCACAGATTTCTGAATCATGCTAACCAATTCTGTTTGAGTCGGTGTTGGCGTCGGCTCCATAGGAACCCTCTTTTGAGTATCTTCATCGTCCCACCCGTCTTCCGGAAAATCATTAGTCATCTGACTGATGAGTGAAATTTCTTGGGGCGTTTTCCCCGTTGTTTGTAAAACCAACTGCCCACCCTGGAATGCAAATTCAACACCATCAAACACACGTTTCAAATAGTCATGCATCAAGCCTATTTGATCTTTAAACCTATTGAGTTTTTCAACCAAGGCCACCCTATTCGAGGATAAACTCCCCTGACTCGCCAACTCTTCTACACCGCTACGCCCCTGATCTAAAACGGTTTGCAAAAGTTTTGATACACTGGCAGTCATAAGCGCCTTCTGAGTCGAATCTGCCATCACCTCTTGTGCCACACCAATACTCTTATCCAATCGCTGATGATAACGCTCGACATCCAAAGGCGTTGTCACCTCAGGACTCACCACCACATAAGCGATATTGGCTGCACGAAAACGCTGTGTAATCCCTTCGGTATGAAATCCCCCTGCAATCAAACCTGCAAGCGGTCTTTCTATAGATTTGAGTTGGCGCAAAGTATTCTCTGTTAGCGCCCGATCACGTTCGATCGCCTTAACATAAAACTGCTCCAAAACAGGCACAGCATCTAAGAGTTCAATCAGTTCACCCACTTTGATTGGCAAAGGCGAAAAAATTTGCTGTAAATCATCCATCAACATGGGGTCATCAAAATACGCCTTAAGCGATAAAAATCGCTGATACTGCGCACGCGTAAGTTGCAAATCACCCAACCCCTCTATAAGCTCAACCACATCTATCCATCGAACTAGATTTTTCTGCTCAGAACTTTTGATTAACTGGGCGCGAATAGCCAACAATAACTGGGCACTTTCACTTTGCAGTTCATCAATACGCACTTGCTTCACTAACCGTAAATAACTGAGGTATTGATACATGGACGTATAGGGTCCCTGCCCAACCGGACCAGGCATCACATCAGGAAAATGGACACCATAAGCACGCGCTATTTGCTCTACTGACTCATAATAGCGACTTGATGGCACAGCACCCGACTCGACTTGCTTTTGCAACTGCACCAAACTTTGCTGAGCCTCTTGAGCAATGCGTGGCCATAAACGTGATATGAATCTTTGAAAATCTTTTGCGACTTGCTTTAAATCTAAAACATCGGTATACGCATAAAGCGTCTGCATCGCGACTATCTGTTGATAGGATTCAATCGAAAGGTCTAGTTCGCTCGCTTGAATCACCAAGTTTTCTATATACGCCTTAAAACTATCCCGTTGTAATAACGACTCCATGTGATCGCGCTGTTGCACTAAGGCCAGGTATTCTTGCGGCAATTGAGCCTGCGCTTTAAGTTCGAGTGCATTTCTGAGTGAAGCAATAGCTGGCTGTAACGACGCATAAGTGGACCGCACTTTTTGATAGGCTCTTAGATGGTCAAGATATAAAGTCACATCTTCTACACCATGTAGATGGATAGAGCCTGGATTTTGTACCGCATAATACTCAGCTCCACCTATTAAACCTAAGCGCAAACTTTCTTGAGCCGGTTGTGGTAATTCACTTGCACGAAAAATATCGGACAATAAATCGGTCGCACACACACCTGCTGCACCTTCTGTCAAAATAGCAGTCACCCCGAGCTGCTGGTTGAGATAACCAACCAGTTCACTGATGGCTGTTTGGGTTTGCGTGTGGGTATGCAAATCACGGACATGCACCACAAAACCATCAGGGGCACTGTCTGTAGGTTGCCAAGATTCAATCACTTGACCGATTCCGGCAGGAACATTTAAACGAGTCACATCAAGCGAAGCCATTTTCACAGGAGCCTGCATCGGCTGCCAGGCCACTACATTCATGGGCGCTTGAGCCCACACCATCGGAGGAAAACTCGTACTGAGCATAAACGCAGCAACGGCTCCGCTCAGAAAACGGAACCAGCGTGGTGCTTTTATGGTCGTTGTAAAGTTGATTTTCACCCTGAAAGCAGCCTCACCTTATAAGCTCTAGCAAAAAATACCCGGAGCTTGACCCTAGTTAAAAACACCTCTAGATTTGATGCTTTAGAACCCTTGGTTAACAAAAATACTGAGGATATCAGCATAGTCAAATTGGAACTCCGATCCATTCGTAAGACACTGGGCGAACACTCTTTAAAACACGAAAACCACTCTAAGGAGTTTACAGACATCAAGGCGGATATTCGCGATATCAAAGCCCGTGTCTCTGTTGTCGAATCTAAACCATAAAACCGCTTCATGCTACGAAGCTCTCTCAATTAACTGGTGCGACCGATTTAGATATTCCATATCATCAAGTTCTATCTGTGGTAAATCATCTATCATTGGAAAGTTTCCGCCCTGATCGTTCCCATCACCGTCTGTATTCAGTCGACCGTGAACCCAACCTGCAAACACACCGCCTAATACCACGACTAATCCACCCACCCAAGGACCAAATCCTGGCATGCCAAATAATGGATAAGCAAAAATCCCTGCAATAACGGCCACAACAGCGCTACTCGTGGCTTTAAGTGAAGCATCGGTCACAGCATTCTCAAAAAGATAACTTTCTTGAACACTAGAATACGTATCTTTAAGTGTATCTGAGTCAGGCCTATTTATGCCACGAATGCCCTTAAAATAGTGTAGCCCAAAAAACACTACAAATATCACCCCAACAAACATGCTCCCTATCATCAACAGCGCTGCTATATATATTAACATTTCAGCTGAAGTGGCAGCATCAACCACCACTGCATCAAATACCAGTGACTGCGCCCACATCATCAGCGCCATAACAGGGATCGAGGTCAAAACCCCTTCAATACGCCCATGCCATGTTTTTGAAACGTTATTGGTGAGGATGTCAAAGTCGACTGCGCCGGGAATAACCGTAACTTCCGGAAATTGCTCTATATTCAAAATAGAATACACAACCTGAATCACCCTTTCTGCAGTGTCTGGATATTGTCTTAATGCCCCCAAATCGAATAAAGAAACACGTTCGGTATCAGTAACTTCTATATAGATGTCTCGAAGGTAGACACCATTACCCGTATCATTGAGACCGATAGGAATTCCTGCACGCAGAAACTCTTCATAGAACATAAGATTTAACAACATCGAAGTAGCAACCCCTCCACTTTCAAAATAGCCTTCAGTTGAGTTCAATGCCCTCCAGACAACTTCAGGGGAATAATCGCCTACTTCTTCACTTTCAAGACTAAACTGGTCTGTATTAAATCCTGGCCCAAAAGCCTGATTGGCATAGGCAAACATTTCATTCATAGTGACATGACTTGCTACATCAGACACAGCTTGCATCAACTCTGACTCTCTTGATAGCAATAATACATCCGACAATGTTTCCACCTCTGCCTCAGTTAAGTAATCGATAATATTCCGATAACGATCTGTGGTGAATTCCACTCTTGATGGATACAGCGCCGCATAATCTGCATGGCTAAGTTCATGACTGAATTCAGACACCAGAACATCCCATCGCATATCTTCAGGCAGATACCCCATAGTCATCCTCTGTTGATGAAACGGATGTAAAACGACTTTATAACGCCATTCTTCGCTACCTAAATAAGCCGCATTAGAGTGATAATTTTGTGGTGCCCAAACAAGCTCAAGTACAGACCAATCGGGTAATATAATTGGTTTATTATCAGGATTAGCATTGTACGCATCGACAATAGCTGCCATGTAGTTACGCTCATAATCACTAAATGCTACTAGCCCATCAATAGTTACTGGATTCTCTGGTGTTGGCATCAATGTTGGAACTACAGGAAGGTTTAGAACTTCCGGAGTAACCATATCAGATATCTCTAAAGTCCCATCTCCCATAAAAGTGACATTCGCATCTATTTCATCCGCTTTGGCTTCAAAATAATCCGCAAATGCTTCTTCAGAGTCAATCCCCTCCGGATTAATTGTCGGTGTTTGCGTAGCGTTAGGAGTAGGTGACGCTGATTGTGCTTGCATAGGCATCGCGGTGAATAGAAAACTCATGAATAACCCAATTAAACTAATAATCGTCCCTGACCCAGGCAAATTCTTCGTAGTCTTTTGGGATAACATGACACTCGCCCCATCACCAGTAACATCACGCCCCCCCAAGTGACCAAACCAGACTCGGTCTTGCAAATCAATGGTGTCGATATCAGCAAATTGCTGTGCTCGTTCAGTTTCTTCTGCATTCGCCTTATAGGCACCGTAGACTGTACTCAAAATATTCCCTACAGGCCCTGAGGTCGCACTACCAGCTTTTTCACCGATCGACACAGCCGAAAATTCATACCCACTAAATCTAGTAGATAGAAAGTCATACAGTTTTTGGTTAATAGGCCTAAATAAACCTTTCCCTTTCATCTCACGACTTAAAGTAGCCGATTTAAAGTGCACATGCTGCTGCTCTGGAAAGACCTTCATACGTATTTGGGCTTCAAGAACACCCACATCTAGAATACCCATGAGCATCCATGCAGAAGCTGCTTTGAGCGCTTTTCCATTATCGGCATAAATACCATAATCAATGCGTTTCTTACCGTTGTTCTCAAACCCAACAGCCATAACAACTAGAGCAATTTCATCATCCTCAATCTCACTCATTTGCTTCTCGAAATTACTGTAATCATCATATTTTCCTGAAAAATAGATAATGTTTATATCATCGATACCATGTGACAACTTAAGTTGATTCATCAGTTGTTCAGGTATTAACTCCGATAAATCATCTGCGTAATAACCTTGCCAATTGATTGGTTGGGTATCACCCAAAAACACCTGCGCTTGCTCTGCTGAGAAACTCAACACAGAACCGTTTTGTTCCATACCCAGGCCTCGATAGAAAGGTGTTAGGGAATCCTCTGGGTCGTTGATTGCTCGTGCACGTAAAACTTCAGATCTGTTACGAGCAAGGTTATGTGCCCCGTACCCCGTCGGCATAAAATCACGACCAGAGAATGTACTTCGGTAGTTCTGCCATGCATGAAGCAGCGGATTAGCGAGTAGCGCAATAGGCGCAGGAAGACCCAGCATAATCAGCACGACCGACGCGACAACACTTAACGTTGCCTTGTTTGTAGCTGCACTGATCACTTGTGGGGTAAACGAAGGGTCTCCATTAGGTTGAAGTACGCCGAAGAACCGATGGCCTCGATCGAATACTTTGTAGGCAACAAGA
>JAJDCC010000046.1 GCA_029261015.1 Candidatus Omnitrophota bacterium
CTGGGGCCCCTTAGTGAAATTGGCACGTGGTGGGTCCAATATGTTAGGCGCTATTTTTGAAATCCCGCTGGGTGTTAAAACGCAAAAAGCCGCCACTGAAGATGTGGTGACGAATTATTTTGTTGGATTGGGAGTCGGTACTCTGCGAGGCTTTCAGCGATTCGGTGTGGGGGCATTTGAAGTGGTGACGTGTTTGTTTCCAATTCCAAGCAACTATCAGCCAATTTTACCGACCTTGTGGTATTTTGATCGTCGCGAGAATCCTGAATTCAAATACCGTCCTTTGCGCGATTAGGTTGATTATCTCTGCATGAAAGATCATTTGCTTTACCTTGCACGACGTGATGTGGCTTGTACCGCCGACATGGCGTTAGCGATAAAAACAGTGCGTGCCGCTTTTAAAGCTCAGGCACAAGGTAAAGCTGTGATGCCTGCCAAGGTTTATCTGGATCTCCCTAAGGGGGATTTTCGCGCAATGCCCGCTGCTTTAGAGAGTCCCGGTCGGTGTGGACTGAAGTGGGTGAATGTGCATCCTGACAATCGCAAGCAAGGGTTGCCTAGCGTGATGGCGGTTGTGATCATCAATGAACCCAAAACGGGTCAGCCTTTGGCCATCATGGATGGGGGTTATATCACTCAATTACGCACAGCGGCTGCGGCTGCTGTGGCGGCTCAAACCTTAGCCCGAAAAAATGCTAACATTGCCGCGTTGTTAGGGTGTGGGGCGCAAGCCTTCAGCCAACTTGAAGCCTTGTTAGCGGTACGGAAATTAAAGCAAGTTAGGGTGTGGGGTTTTGTTCGCGGCGAAGCCGATCAATTTTGTAGGACCCATCAGAAGTCTTTTTCACAGACAGAGCTTATCCCCCAAACAGACATTAAAACCGCTGTTGCTGATGTGGATATTGTGGTGACGCTCACGCCTTCACGAAAAGCCTTGGTGCAGGAGAACTGGATTGCGCCAGGGACCCACATTAATGCGATGGGGGCGGATGGCCCTGGTAAGCAGGAGCTGGATCCAAAATTATTGAAAAAAAGCGTATTGGTTGTAGATGAACTGACCCAATCCATACATGGTGGAGAGATCAATAAAGCTTATTCTAAAGGGTTGATCAGCCGCCGAGACATCCATGCGACACTCGGGGAGGTGCTGCTAGGTAAGCGGTCCGGGCGCACAAAAGCGCCTCAAATCACGGTTTTTGACTCCACGGGCCTCGCTACCCACGATATCGCCCTGGGCCATGCGGCCTACCTGAAGGCTCAAAAGAGCCAAGTAGGGGTGTGGTTGCCTGTTTGACACAGGCTTGTGCTATTCGCTATGATACCCATTCTGATTCACTCCAAGGAAAATGATGCCAGTTAAGACTAAAAAATCACAACGCGTTCCCGATGCCTCAGGTTATTTTGGCCCCTTTGGAGGCCAGTTTGTGCCTGAAACGGTTATGGGCGCTTTAGAAGAACTTTGCACTGTGTATGCCAAGTTGCGCAAAGACCCTGAATTTAAAAAAGAATTCCGCGAGTTATTAGAAGGTTATGCAGGCCGTCCTACCATGCTCTATCCCGCCAAACGTTTAAGTAAAGCTTTGGGTATTCATCAGATCTATTTAAAGCGCGAAGATTTGTTACACACCGGTGCACATAAAATCAACAATGCATTAGGCCAAGTGTTGCTGGCAAAGCGTATGGGTAAAAAACGCATCATTGCAGAAACCGGTGCAGGGCAACATGGTGTTGCAACAGCGACAGCATGTGCTTTGATGGGAATCGATTGCGAAGTCTTCATGGGTGTTGAAGACATGGAGCGCCAGCGGTTGAATGTGGTGCGCATGCAATTAATGGGCGCTAAGGTAGTGCCTGTGACCAGTGGCACACAAACACTCAAAGATGCTTGCAGTGAAGCGATTCGTGATTGGGTGACGCATGTTGAGCACACACATTATTGTATTGGTTCTGTTGTTGGACCTCATCCTTATCCGATGATGGTGCGTGATTTTCAGGCTGTGATTGGTCAAGAAGCGCGTAAACAAATCATCAAGGAAACCGGACGCTTGCCGCATGCGCTTGTTGCCTGTGTTGGTGGTGGGTCTAATGCCATGGGTTTGTTTTATCCTTTCCAAGAGGATAAAGCGGTTGAGTTATATGGCGTTGAGGCTGGCGGTGTAGGGATGAGTTTAGGAAAACACTCAGCAACGCTGGTTAAAGGACGACCGGGTGTGTTGCATGGTGCTTACAGTACCTTATTGCAGGATGAGCAAGGTCAGGTGGCTGTGACAGAATCTGTTTCAGCAGGATTGGATTATCCGGGTGTTGGTCCTGAACATGCGTATTATCAATGGACCCAACGTGCACAGTATGTGAGTGTTAGCGATAAGCAAGCTTTGAAAGGGTGTCAGTTGCTGTGTGAAACAGAAGGTATTTTGCCTGCATTAGAATCTTCACATGCGATCGCTTTTCTCCCTAAATTGGCGGAAAAGCTACCTAAAAAAGCGATTGTGATTCTCAATCTGAGTGGGCGTGGAGATAAAGACGTGACGACATTGGCGAATGAATTGTATCCGGATGCGTCCAAATGAGTTTACTTGATCAAAAATTTGCTGAATTGAGAAAAGCAGGCAAGAAAGCCTTGATTCCTTTTGTGATGGGTGGTGATCCTGATATGGAAACCACGCAAAAAATCATTCTTCAATTGCAAGCTGCCGGTGCCGATGTCATTGAAGTGGGTATGCCATTTTCTGATCCACTGGCCGATGGTCCGACTATTCAGTTAGCCACTGCGCGCGCTTTGTCAGCAGGCATGACACCGCAGAAATGGTTAGCCGGCTTAGCTGCTATCCAATCTAAAGTCAGTGTACCGCTGGTTTGCTTGACTTACTGGAACCCTATTTTAAATTTCAAGCAAGGGGGAAAGACCGGACCTGAAGCGTATATGCTTGCGGCGCAAAAGGCTGGTATTTCTGGATTGATCATTCCGGACCTTTCATTAGAAGCGTCGGCTTCGGTACAAAAGTTGGCCAAAAAAATCGGGATCTCACTCACCTTGCTAGTGGCGCCGACCAGTTCGGCTAAGCGCTTGCGC
>JAJDCC010000047.1 GCA_029261015.1 Candidatus Omnitrophota bacterium
ACGCCTGACTAAATCCCGTTCGTGTCTTGCACGTTCGCGCGCACGCGCTTCTGTAATACACTTATTCGCAATCATACCGGCAACGGTGGGATGTTCTTCAAGAAAAATCCCCAGTTTCTCATTAACAATTTGAGTCACAATCCCATCAACTTCAGGATTGCTTAATTTAGATTTGGTTTGACCTTCAAACTGAGGCTCAGGAACTTTTACGCTGATGACTGCGGTGATTCCCGCACGAACATCTGTTCCATCCAGAGTAAGTTTATCGCTTTTAAATAGATTCTTATTCTTACAATAAGCATTAACCGTTCTTGTAAGCGCAGACTTGAACCCTGAAAGATGCGTTCCCCCATCCACCGTATTGATATTATTTGCAAACGTGAATATTTTCTCTGCATAGCCATCGTTGTATTGAATCGCTATTTCAAGAGAGATATCCTGTTTCACATCTTCAAACACAACAGGGGTGTGTAGTGTCTTTTTACTTTTATTGAGGTGTTCTACAAAATGCTTAATCCCACCATCAAATCTGAATTTAGCTTCTTTATCATCCCGCTCGTCTTTAACATTGATGGCCACCCCTTTATTTAAAAAGGCGAGCTCTCGCAAACGGTTGCACATGGTATCGAAATTAAAATCAATCCCGCCAACAAAAATTTCTTTGTCCGGTTTGAATGTAATGCGCGTTCCGGTACCGGTGGCTTTCCCCACTTTCGTGAGTTTTGAAAGGACTTTACCTTTTCCATAACGCTGACGGTATAAAGAACCGTCGCGTCGCACTTCAGCTTCTAGCCATTCGGATAAAGCATTCACAACAGAAATACCTACACCATGCAAACCACCTGAAACTTTATAGGTATTCGAATCAAACTTTCCACCGGCATGCAGCTTTGTCATCACTAATTCAAGCGCAGAGAGTTTCTTCCCTTTTTGGGTGTCCACAGGAATACCACGCCCGTCATCACTGATAGTGACTGAATTGTCTTGATGTACCGTGATTTCAACCTTGGTACAAAAACCCGCCATAGCCTCATCAATGGAGTTATCCACAACCTCTTCCACAAGGTGGTGAAGACCGCGTACCCCATTGTCGCCGATATACATTCCTGGGCGCTTACGCACAGCCTCTAAGCCTTCTAAGACTTGAATGCTACTTGCGTCATACCCTTTATTTGCTGTTTTAGCTTTTGCCATATTGACTACGTTTTCCCTTTTTCCCCTACTTTATCCACAGGGTTTTCCACATTTCTGTGGATATCTCACCCTAATGTGGAAAACTTGTGCGTTTGTGGAAAACTTTCTCCTATTTATGAAAGCCCTATTCTAGCAAACTGCTCCAACTGACGCATCAGTGTTTTTAAACGTGTCGGCTGAGAAATCTGGCTATGGTCTTGTAAATACACCATAGAACGACTCCCAACCTGCTGACTCTGCGTCACGACAGAGATTTGACTGATACGAATCACCTCATCTCTATCCCAGAAATAAGGCAGACGACCTTGAATGTGGTTTTTAACCTTGCGCATCGTCGGACTGAATAGAGCCAGCGCGAATCACAATATCTGTAATCTCAACACCTAACTTATTTTTAATCTCTGTCAATAAATTCGGATGCTCATACCTCAAAGCAAAACCAGCGGCATTTTCTGTGACATGGATTGTGAGTTTCTTTTTATACAGTGTCGCGGGCTGGGTATGCTTTGCTAAAACAGGCCCCACCATATTTTTCCAGAGCGCTTGTAATTTAAAAATGTCTGAACTGTCTGTCTCAGTCTTTTTAATAAAACTGCTAATCACTGAGTCAATGCGTTCAATAGCCATCCAGTTTAATTAATTTTCATCGGTAAAACAATATAGACAAATTCAGGTTTCCGAATCACAGCAGGTTTATCTGCTCCTGAAAATTCAATCACTACTTGTTCATCATTAATCACTTTAAATGCTTCTAACCAAAAATCGGGATTAAAAGCAATCGTTACAGCTTCACCACTGTATTCAACTTCGAGTTCTTCACGAGCACTTCCCACCTCAGGCGATTCCTTAAACACCACGAGTTGATTCGGTGTCAACTCAAACACAACAGCTTGCGAAGTCGCGGTTGTCATCAAACTAGCACGGCGCACTGCATTAACAAGAACGCCACGGGCACACACTAATTTGTCTTCTGACTTAGGTGGGATCACTCTTTCGTAATTAGGGAATTGACCTTCGATCAGTCGCGTCATCATTGTCACACCGCTAAAACGAAACATCACTTGATGGTCTTCCAAAGTAATAATAGCCACTCGGTCTTCTTCAGAATCTTTGAGCAAACGCCCTAACTCTCGAATTGTTTTTGCAGGAATAATCACATCAAGCGGTTGCCCTACTTCTGTATCCAATGTGGATGAGGCCACAGCAAGGCGCCGTCCATCGGTAGCCACTAGAGTGAGTTGATTTCCGACTGCTTTTAATAAAGCACCGTTTAAGACAAAACGCGTTTCTTCCATCGACATGGCATAGGCCGTGCGCGTGATTAAAGTTTTAAGCTGCTTTTCACTCAACTCAATGCCTTTCACATTTTCCTGAATTGGGAGTGAGGGAAAATCATCCGCAGGTAAACCTGGAATCCTAAAACTGCTTGTCCCACAATTTAATGTGGCTGTGTGATTCTTCTTAGCTTCCAAAGTCACTTCTGAATTAGGCAATTCACGAATAATCGTAGCCAGTCTTTTGGCCGGTAAAGTCACCGCTCCATCACTGCTGCTGCCTTCAATGGGAAACCGACATTGAATCCCAACATCCAAGTCAGTTGCGGTTAAGACAAGCTTATCGCCTTCTGTTTGTAAAAGAACATTAGATAAGATCGGTAATGTACTTCGATCATTGACTGCTCTTTCGACCATTTGAATATGTTTTAAGAACTGAGATTGCGATAAGGTTATCTTCATTAGGTGTTCCCCACTTTTACACATTTCCCTGTGGATATCTGTCTATAGTATTTATATCTATATATTAAAAAAATAGTAGTACCTGTAGTACTAAGGCCTGTGGATATGTGGATACTTTTGTGTATATCATGTCTTAGCCCCCAGGACTAAGCGTTCCTTGAGCTGAGAGACCTGTGTTTTGATGTTAGCATTCTGTGTAATCTCTCTTTCAATCTTGTTGACAGCATGTAGAACTGTGGTGTGGTCACGACCACCAAATGCCCTTCCGATCTCTGGAAGCGATGAACTGGTTAAAGTTCTGCACAAGAACATCGCTATTTGGCGAGGCAATAAAATCGATCGTTGGCGGCGAGCGCCCTGAATCTCATTCACCTCAACACTAAAGTATTCAGCCACACTTTTTTGGATACTGCTTAATGTGATTCGCGTGCTCACTTCACGCACCATATCTTTTAATACTTCTTGTGCAACATCCACTGTTTGCGGTTCATTTGAGAAATTACAGAAGGCCACCACCCGAATAAGGGCCCCTTCTAGCTCGCGAATGTTCGATGTCACCTGCTGCGCAATGTAATTAGTCACTTCATCAGAGACATCTATTTTCGCTTCTTTAGCCTTTTCTCTGAGAATCGCAATGCGTGTTTCTAAATCAGGCGATTGAATATCGGTAACCAGACCCCATTCAAAACGCGAGATCAACCGTTCTTCAAGTCCTGGAATATCTTTAGGTGACCGGTCACTCGAAATAATAATTTGTTTATGGGCATCGTATAACGAATTGAATGTGTGGAAAAACTCTTCTTGAGTCGCTTCTTTACCCGCAATGAAATGAATATCATCAATCAAAAGAACATCGACATTACGATAGCGTTCGCGGAAGTGAGTGGTTTTCTTAGTTTGAATAGCGGTAATTAACTGGTTCGTGAAGCCTTCGCTTGAAAGGTAAACGACTCGTTTCTTAGGCCCATCCTGAAGAATGGATTGCCCGATAGCTTGCATGAGATGTGTTTTTCCTAAACCCACACCGCCATAAATAAATAAAGGATTGTAAGCTTTAGCGGGTGATTCAGCGACAGCCAAAGAGGCTGCATGTGCAAATCGATTACTCGGTCCCACCACAAACTTGTCGAATGTGTATTTCTCGTTAAGCGGTTTTTCCCATTCAGAGCGTGTGTAGGGTTGTGGCGTATTGGCCGCAGCATAAGGTGATTTGGTTTGTACGATATTGCTTGTAGTCTTGGTCTCAATTTGGGGATCTTCTTTTTTGGCTGTCCCACTCACATCGGCCCTAGGGGTTTCTTTGCTCTGTGTCGATGTTATGATAGTCAGCGTGCGGTCAGACGTGTAGGCTTTAATCGCTTCCATGTAATGTGAGCTGACCCAGTCACGAAAAAAGGGGTTTGGAGCTTCTAAGGTCACTGTACTTGCGTCAACAGTAGCCACATTTAAAGGCTCAAGCCAACGCCCGACAACTTCAGAGCCTAGACGAGTCTTGAGAGACTCCCTCACTTCAGACCAATCAAATTGAATGTTTTCCACAGACTTCACAGGTTATCCACAGGGTGAGTACTTCCAGAAAAAATAAATGAAAGGACTATAAATTAGGTTGAAATATTATAACCGCAGCCCATTTTATCCACAAGCGGTTTCTCCTTGATTCCAAGAAGAGCTCCTGTATAATGTACGGACTATGAAAAAGAATTTAACAAACCGTTCAAATATAAAGCGCAGGCGAACACACGGATTCTTGAAGCGGATGAGCACGCCTTCTGGTCAAAAGACCATACAGCGTCGCCGCAAAAAAGGCCGTTGGAATTTGATTCCTTAGTCGATACCTAGAGTGTTTAGGTAGCTATAATCAGTAAACTTCCCACCAAATCTCGCCTTAAACGTACCGGAGTCTTTCGGGAGATCAGCCAGCGAGGTCGCTGGGTGCATTCTTCTTTGCTGTCTCTTGGTGTTTTAGCGTCTAAGGACAGAGGAGTGCGTTATGGGATTCGTTTTAAACGAGGTCTGTCTAAGGCTGTTTACCGCAATCGCCTGAAAAGGCAGTTGAGGGAATTGATTCGGCATCCTGATTTCACCCTGGTTGATGGTGTAGACCTTGTTGCTGTGATTCACCCGCAAGCTTATCCTTCGCGGGCGGTCGAACTGAACAGAGACCTAGTTAAACTATGTTTAAAGCAAGCCATCTTATTATCAGAAAAGGTTTGATGGGCTTGATACATGTGTATAGAAACACCCTATCCCTTTGGCTCCCATCGAGTTGCCGCTATTACCCTTCATGTTCTTCTTATGCGCTGCACGCATTAAAGCGGCGCAATGTTTTTCAGGCTATAGGTTTAATCATTTGGCGTTTATTACGGTGTAACCCGTTCTTTCGTGGAGGCTACGATCCAATAAGATGATGGAAAAACGCGTCTTAATTGCTGGAATTCTTTCTGCTATTTTCTTTGCTTTTTATGCACAGGTTGTGTTGCCCAAGCAAGGGCCTAAAGTGTCTTTGCCTGGTGTTGAGTCATCAGTTACAGAACAGTCAAGTGATGTAAATGACTCTCCTAAAAATGGTTACGATGATTTTGTCCCTGAGCTCACAGCTAAAGCGGCCTCTTATCTTGAAAATAAGGACCTGCGGGTTGAGTTTGGCTTAGAAACAGGAGCTATTCGTGAAGTTGAGCTTAAAAAGTTTGCGGATGCTAGCGGTATTGGCAATCAAGTTTTTGGTGGGGTCAGGTCTATCCTTAATGTGGCCAATAAAACGCGCAACCTTAAGTGGCAGCTGCTAGAAGAAACGGGTTCTGAAATACATTACCGTGTGATAGGGAATGAAGGCAGCACCTTCAAAGTCACCTATTCCCTTCGTGATGACGCGCCTGTTATTGATCTGAATATAGCGCGACTTACCGGTAATAGTGATACTGGCGGTGAATGGATTTTAGCGAGCACCTGGGAACATGCTGGTGGAAAAAAGAGTCGCTACAATCGCTTAGAAGGCCATGTACGGTATGAAAAAAGCCCTGGGGCTAAGCCTAAGTACAAGAAGTTTGGTGGACCATTGAAACAAGTCAAAGATGTTCCACGTGGAACATTGATGATGACACTAGCTGAAGGTTTCTTTTGTCAATCGGTAGATTTTGGCAAAGAGCGTCCCAAAGTAGAACTGCTCTCCCCAGCTGAAAACCAAATGTCGGCTATAGCTTCTCTGACTATCGGTCAAACGTATTCTGCAAGTATTTATGTGGGGCCGCGTGACTTCTTCTACATGCGGGATGCGGGTTTTAAAGATGGTTTCAAGATTGGTTTAGTTGGGCAATTGGGTCTTATGTTGTTGGCACTGCTGAGTGGTATTGCCAGCATCACACATAACTATGGTGTGGCCATCATTTTCTTTTCAGCTGTGATTACAGGGCTTTTAGCACCTTTCACACTGATGAGTTATCGCTCGATGCGTAAGATGCAAGAGCTTCAGCCTCAGATGCAGAAGATCATGGACAAGCATAAGGATGATCCTACAAAGGCGAACCAGCATGTGTTTGCTTTATATAAGGAACATAAAGTGAGTCCCGTGAGTGGGTGTTTGCCTATGCTATTGCAGTGGCCGATCTTAATCGCATTATTTCAAGGGATCACTCATTTTATCGAATTGCGAGGCGAGTCCTTTCTTTGGATAAAGGACTTATCTCAGCCGGATCGTTTAGCAATGCTTCCGACAACTTTGCCGGTTTTGGGAGATGCGTTCAATCTGCTGCCGTTACTGATGGCTGGTGCGATGTTTTTGCAAACCAAGGCAAACTCGAAGAGTATGCCAGCGGCACAGAATAATCCAACAGCTCAATTCATGCAGGGGCCGATCTTTCCATTGATCTTTGCTTTGATGCTGTATAACTCACCATCAGGATTAATTCTGTACTGGATGATGAACAGTTTGTTGGCGATGTTGTTGTATCGGTTCGCACGAAAGTAAATGTTCCACGTGGAACATTCCACGTAGATGAATCTGCTGATCAAATAGAGGGTGCGCTTTTGCGGCCCTCTATTTTGTTTTAGTCAGTATGGAGAGGTAATGTTCCACGTGGAACATTGCCTCTTGAAGGATACAATTGGATTGGCTGATGAAGGGGTGAAGAGAATGTTCCACGTGGAACATTGTGGATAACCTGTGCGTTTTGTGGAAAAGATTTTGGGCTGGTTGCATGGATCCTCGAAGAGAGGTAAAATAACTGAACAGCTTTTTAGGTTCATTAAGTAGAAATAAGTAGGTTTAAGCAATGTTCCACGTGGAACATTGCAGAGCTAGAGTAGAGAGACTGCTGATGTTCCACGTGGAACATCGTCTGTAGTGAAATAATGTTCCACGTGGAACATTGGGGATGTTCATGGCTAGAGTCATTGCCGTATGTAATCAAAAAGGTGGAGTGGGTAAGTCCACAACTGCCATCAATGTTTCCGCCTATCTGGCTTTAGCTGGACTTAAAACCCTTCTGATTGATTTGGATGCGCAAGGAAATGCCACCACGGCCTGCGGTATTAAACGAGATAGCTTAGAGCATACGATTTACGATGTCCTGCTTCAAGAGGCTACAGCCCAAGAAACCATTCGCCGTACAGAAATCGATGGTCTGTGGGTATTGCCCTCCAGCCTTGATTTGGCAGGAGCTGAACCCTATCTAGCCCAGGTGGAGAATAGAGAGTCCATTATTAGGGGCATCCTTGAGCCTCTCCAAGAAAGCTACGATTGTATTATTTTCGATTGTCCACCCTCTCTAGGAGTCATCACTATCAATGCGCTTTCTTGTGCTGATAGCACGATTATTCCCGTCCAATGTGAGTATTTTGCACTAGAGGGGCTGAACTCATTAATGCAGGCAATGGGGATGATTCAGCAGAATCTGAATCCGAGCTTGCGTATCTGTGGAATTGTTCTTACAATGACAGACTTCCGTGCAAACCTCACGCGAGAAGTTGCAAAGGAAGTAAGGAACTTTTTTAAGGATCAAGTCTTTAGTACAGCAGTACCACGCAATATACGGTTAGCTGAAGCGCCAAGTTTTGGCAAACCGATTTGCTTGTATGACCCTAATTCTTCTGGGGCTTTGGCTTATCAGTTACTGACGCAGGAAGTGATACAAAAGGAGGGGCTTCAGAATCATGACGAAGCGTCTGGGGCGCGGCCTAGCCGACCTTATCAAAACATCACCTGATCAAGTTTCTAGTAATACAAGTACAGATGCGACCAAGAGCGCGTCTTCATTTGTTTCTCTGCGTATGGATCAAATTCGTCCAGGGCGGTATCAGCCAAGAACCGAGATACAAGACCAGGAGCTTACCGAGTTAACGGCCTCTATCATGCGCCAAGGCGTTTTAGAGCCTGTTCTAGTCAGACCACTTGCGCACGGTACCTATGAATTGGTGGCTGGTGAACGTCGATGGCGTGCAGCCAAGCAGGCCAAGCTCAAAGAAATTCCAGCGGTCATTAAAGTGTTAACCGATCAACAAACCTTGGAATGTGGTTTGATCGAAAATATTCAGCGAAATGATTTGAACCCAATTGATGAAGCTAAAGGCTATGAGCGTTTGATTGAAGAATTTGAATACACACAAGAAGACGTTGCCGCCGCGGTCAGTAAAGACCGATCCACAGTAACGAATCTTTTGCGGGTGTTGAAATTGCCGCGCGAAATTCAGCAAGGCTTAAAACAGGAACAAGTCTCATTAGGACACGCTAAAGTTTTGTTAGGCATTGAAAGTCCTATGCGTCAGGTTGAGTTATTTACCCTATGCACACAGCAGCACCTTTCTGTTCGGCAATTAGAAAACTTGATTAAGACATGGCAAGAGCCGGGTAAGTCCAAAAAAGGAAAGACAAAAACTCAAGACGCACAAATACAAGCAGTTGAAAATAGCTTGCAACAATCTTTGGGCACGAAAGTGAATTTGGTTTCGCGCAGAAAAGGTGGGCGTATTGTGATTGATTATTATTCTAACGAAGACCTCAGTCGTTTAATACGTCTATTAGGAGTGAATGATGGCGAATAAAGAAAAAACCTTAGTGATTATCAAACCAGATTGTATTCAAAAGCGCACCATGGGTGTGGTGATTTCAAAAATTGAAGAATTAGGATTAGATGTTTTAGCAGCCAAGGCAGCCCGTCCATCGCGCGAGCTTGTTGAAG
>JAJDCC010000048.1 GCA_029261015.1 Candidatus Omnitrophota bacterium
GCTTTTTGATCTTTAGCTGATTGGGTTGCCACAAAAATATTTTTTAAGTATTTGTGATCTCTTGAAACGGATTGAATATAAAAAACTTGCCGGCCGCCATCCAAACTGTAAAACCGCCCTGGCATAATCGTTTCAATCAAAGGCTGGGATTTAGCTCGCGCCACTAAATCTTTTTGAGCTTTAGCCACATAGGGGCTTAAGCCACAAGTTAATACAGCAACCACAATAGCAACAACTACGGCCATGCTCATGGTCATGGCCAATAGCTTACGCTCAGACATGCCACAACTGTGCAGTACCATCATTTCACGGTCAGCGTGCAATCGGCCATAGGCAGTGAGCACTGCCAGATAAAATCCCAAGGGCAAAAGCAGGCCGAGTAAATATGGCACTTGCAAAATCATGATATGGAATACAATAGCACCACTGTAGCGACCACCAAAGGCAGCGTCGCCCAAATAGTGCACAAATTGTGTACTCATGAAGATGAGCATTAAGATAAAAGTGGTGGCAAGCAAGGTTGAGACCACTTCTTTTGCTAAATATTTAAAAACTATCATGGATTACGTTATAATAGCGCTCTGAACTACACTTGATATTAAAATGGGCTTTGTGAAATCATTTAAATTCCCGGATGCGCTTCGCTTATCCAGGCTACAATAAGACTTTCACCGCCCCCAAATTTATGCCGAGCATAACACGAATGATTGAGGAAATCCTATGAAATTTACCGTTAACACCCTAGACGCAGACAAGCAACAGTCGGATTGTTTAGTGATTGGAATCTTTGAAAATTCAGAGTTGCCCATGAGCGCACGTCAAGTCGACGCTATGACGAGCCATGCCATCGAAAACAGTTTAAAAAACGGTGACTTTGCCGGTAAACTTGGCCAGACTTTGCTGCTTAATAATTTGCCAGAGCTGGCTTCAAAGCGAGTTCTATTGGTGGGTTGTGGCGAGGCTAAAAAAATTAATGAAGCCAGCTTTATTAAAATCGTTAAAACGGCTTTTAAAAAACTAGAACAAACTACTTATGAGTCCATTGGCATTTATCTCACCGAGCTATTAGTTCCCAATCATAGTATCGGCTGCTTAGTGCGCAGTGCTGTTATTGCTATTACTAATACGGAGTATTCTTTTCAAGATTATAAGTCAAAACAAAAAGATGGCTTGTCTGCAGATGTTGTTACCTTTTTTGCCACATCAGCTCAAGACATGGCCGCTTGCGAAGACGCCATACGTGAGGGCAAAGCCATTGCCACAGGTATGACCAGCACCAAAAACCTTGCGAATACCCCTTGCAATATTTGCACACCAACTTATATCGCAGAACAAGCACAAAAGCTTGGAAAAAATTATTCGAAGTTGAAAGTCAAAGTGCACGATGAAAAAGCTTTAGAAAAAATGGGCTTTGGTGCTTTTTGTGCTGTATCTCAAGGCAGTGTTGAATCTGGTAAGTTAGTTTTGCTGGAATACAAAGGTGGTGAAAAAAATGCGCCGCCTATAGCTTTAGTGGGCAAAGGCATAACCTTTGATACCGGTGGCATATCTCTAAAACCGGCCAGCAGTATGCTAGAAATGAAATACGACATGTGTGGTGCCGCCACGGTATTTGGTGTTATGAACGCCATTGCCGAATTGGAGCTGCCCATCAACGTAGTGGCCGCCCTCGCCTGTGCTGAAAACATGCCCGATGGCAATGCTATAAAACCTGAGTCTGTTATTAAAACTCTATCAGGTCAAACTATCGAAATCACCAATACCGATGCCGAAGGCCGTTTAGTATTATGCGATACTCTCACTTATATGGAACAAGAATACAAACCCAAAACCATGATTGATTTGGCGACCTTAACGGGCGCTGTGATTGTAGCCTTAGGCCGAAAATTTTCTGGTTTTTTTAGTAACAACTCTGAGTTAACAACGGCTTTAAAACAAGCCTCAGAGCAAGCCCACGATCCTATTTGGCAGTTGCCCTTGGATGATTCTTTTGGCGAGTTATTGGAAAGCACTGTGGCGGATATGATGAACGCTTCTTTGTGTCGCGTTGCCGGTTCTTCCGTAGCAGCGTGGTACTTATCACAGTTTGTAAAAGATACGCCTTGGGTGCATCTTGATATTGCTGGGACAGCCAATACTACAGGCAGCAATAAAGCCGCCACTGGCCGTGCGGTGCCATTGTTAGTGCAGTACTTATTAAATCAAGCAAAGACTCAGGAGCAATAATGCCGCGCGTTGATTTTTACCTGTTAGAAAAACAGCCGGCAGCGAAGGTCTACCCTTTTGCGGTGCGCTTATTAGAAAAAATTTACAAGCAAGGCCAAAGTATTTTCGTGGCGATGAATTCTAGGGAAGAATGTCAGCAGCTGAACGACTTGCTTTGGACCCACAATGACATTAGCTTTATTCCGCATTGTTTGGCCTCTGATGAGGCGACTGACTCAACGCCCATTGTTTTGGGATTGGCTTCTGAAATAACGAGGCAAACTTTGTATTTGAATTTTTGTCACGCTGTTCCTGAGACGCTGGTAAAATTAGAGCGCATTGTTGAAATTATTCCTGATGAGACTGATTGGCGGTCTATGGCTCGGGAGAAATATGTGGCGTATAAGAATGCAAATGCAGAAATTTTTACTCATAAGCTTTAGCTTGGCTAGGTTTATGCATTCTGGAATACGGGTGGATTCTATGGCATCTTTCCCGGATGCACTTCGTTTATATAGGCTACTTGAAGGTATTAAATGACTTTAAAATATATAAAAACAGTTTGGGTTTGTGTGTTTATCCTAATCATTGCTGTTTTGGTGCTGTTGGGGATTGGGTTGATTTTGTGGTTGTGGAAACCTCAGTATTTTTCCTCTTTTTTCAAGAAAGTATTTGCTTCGAATCAAGGCTCAGTTGATGTATTGGGTGTGACATCAAAGACTCCATCAAAATTAGCAGATGCTTTATCTCCAAGATGGCAGGGAGATGTAGCTAAAGCTTTAAGTGATGTAGCTTCAGGAGATATTAATCAATTCAGCAGAACGGACATTAATGGTAGAAAGTTGCAGCCCATCGAGAGTGACAAAGGATTATTGCCAGTATTTCGACACACACAAACGGGTATTCATCTGATCAAAAAACCTATCCTGCCAACGACCAACAAGGCAGCTTTAAAACATTTAATTGCGCAACAACCTAACTTTTTTGTGCCCATGGCTATCTCTCCGGATGAGCGTTATTACTATGAAGTTCACTTGGGGCATTTAAGAGAGAAATACAATTTTGTGACCTTGAGTGAGATAGCCAATTGGGGTGGTGAAGGCAAGCAATGGCTGCAAAAGCATCAAAAACAAATAGCCTCGATAGTGAGGGGGCATTTGCAAACATTAAGATCGTTGAATCTATCTCATTTCCACCCACATTACGGCAATGTTCTTGTAGCCCAACAAGGGGAGTATGGTCAGGTTGAAGTGATGTTGATCGACCCAGAATTTATTCATTTCTTGGATGCCAGGCCACAAGATCTTGATGGGGCTCAAATCAGTAGAAGCTTTTTTAATAAGGGTGCAGTGAGCGGCGTCAACATGCATTGGGTCGATTTGAGTCATCTATCACTGCAAAATATGAGTATTCGGTCTTCAAATTTGACTGCAGCAGACCTGAGTTACAGTGATTTAAGAGGTGCTGATTTTACAATGAGCATATTGTCTAGTTCCGACATGACAGGTGCTAGGGTGCAAGGCGCTGATTTTTCAAATGCCTACCTGATTAATGTTACAGGCCTTTCGGCCAAACAACTGCAGTCGACAACCATCAATAACACCTATGTTTCAGGTGGTCTTTGGAGCGAGCTTTCATCAGTAAAGCTAGCCAATGGTCAACCCAGATATCGCATGATCATTACAGAGTCTGCAAGCGGACGCACCTTGAATCGAGTGAGTGATATGTCTGCTCAGCACACGGCACATCTGGAAGCGAGACTTCGTGATGATCTTACTGTTCCAGATCGAATACTCAATCCTAAGACAGTAGAAGCTCAGCAGGAGCAGGATGCCTGGGTGCTTGATGATAGAGGTTGGATTGTTTCTGCATCTGATCCTAGTCATCTCTTAGAAGGTTTCCGTGTCGTTAGGCAGTCAGAATATGAACAAGAGGTATTGAGTTATTCAGATGCACTACCCATGATGGTTTTCTCTTTTTCTGGAGATGATTGGATAGTGCCTGCGGCGATGCGAGATTTAGTATCCCTCTCTGTTCAGCTGGGTGAGATGAACGGGCCTGAGCACCCGCTGCATATACCTGTTGATGGTTTGATGCATGATTCTGTTCAAAGATCGATTCCTTGGGAGGTGAGTTTTAGGTGGGGGATTCCCATATCCAGCCAAGCGGGTGGAGGCAAATTAGTTGAAGGTGCAGCAAAAGCAGAGTTGCGCCGCGATTTGCTTGAGTCCTGGTTATTCAATGACCCTATAGTTCGATTGAATTACACCTCTAGTGATGCAACCAGCCAGGCGGCCGTATTAGAAAGACCTTGGCATTATTTATATTTGGGTAGAGGGGCACCTGCAAGCGACCAGCAGGTTAATGAAATCATTCAACGCCTGCGTCATGCATGGGTTAGAGGGGATGTTGTCCTTATTCAAGCACCCGAAGATACTTATAAAATATGGGAAAAAGATATCATTGGATTCTCAATGCGAGGCGTTGGTAGAGAGCGAGTGATGCGGGTGCCTCCAGGGAAAGCGACACAATATATAGACCTAAATGCGGTGGTTGATCGTATTTACAGCAGTGGCTGGGGCAGTACTTTACAGGCTTTACAACAAATGATGCTGCGTGGGATTCCTGTGTTTCCTATCGATTTGCGCTGGCATCCAGACACATCGCCCAATCTCATTAAAGTCGCGCTGCATGAACTGATGAGAGAGGCAGGAGCACGAAGAGACTATGGTTTATATGGCAAGATCGAGGCATTAACGATTGCCTTAAGGAATATTCCTATCTTTGATGACTTATACGGTTCATCAGATCCGGGTGCACAAGAGTCCATTGAACGCATTAGAGATGCCTTTTCACTCTTAGGAGAACACATCTTGAATGAAAAAGATCTGGCTCCTATGTTGCGTAATGTGGCACTGATTTCTTTGTATGTAAACTCGCAATTGAATTCTCAAACTCAGACACAGGTATTGGGGCATGGTGCGGAAACTGGCGATAAACCCACACAGCCAAGTTCGGGTCAGCAGGCTGCTGATCTAAGCACCATGTCTCCATCTCAAGATGATGAGGAGAATGATTTTGGGTTGGCTCAAGGCCACTTGGGGATCATTAGCCACAAGGCACATGTTGAACACAATCGGTTGTTTGAGTTTGGGTTTATGCAATTGGTTGAAGCTTTAGTGTTGAAGGGATATTCCATTACTGAACACAATGGGCGATATGATTTCAGAGCATTATTTGATCAAATTGAAGGAGATCAGCGTGTCATTGATTTGGATCTTGGAATGCGAATACGTCTTGAATCTGATGGAGCATTGGTTTTGATTAATCCTGAATGGCAGTTAGAAAAGGGTGGGCCAGGTGGGCATGTGGGGCCTGATGACTATCAGGTTATGGCACCGAGTGAGGCCGTTGCTCAGCATGAATTATTCGAATTAAGAATGTTACGCGCGTTTGTAGATGCTGAAGGGTTATTAGATTGGGCCATTGAGAATAAGGTGCAGATTGAGCGTGGGCCTCCACATGAGCTGAGTACTGTAGTGCGTGCCTGGATTAACGACCAGACAGTTTCTCAAGACATAAGACTGTCCCGACTGTTTCAACTTGAACAGTTTCTCCAAGGAGCGCATGATCTCGGTTTGCAATTAGAAAAAGGCATTCAAGAGCCTATTATTCCTTTGCGGCTGCAACGTTACTGGTTAGGTGCGGGTTCCACAAACCCTGATAGTGCTGCTGCTAAAAGATCACAAGCCATCAATTCCCATGTGCGTACCTATCACAGAATTAATTGGAGAACTATCAGTAGCCCTGATTATCCTAGATGGTCTGAACTCTATCATCCGATATTCTTAAAGCAGATGGAAGTTATTCGTGGACAGGTTAACCCCAATGGCAAAGATCTTGTATATGTCTATGGTGCTGCGGGTTTAGGTCTGACAGAATTTTTCTTAAGTACTGATGCCTATAAAGGTTATTTTATTGCGCTCCATTATGATTTATCGGTTCCAGTGCTAATGGAGTTTATAGATAACTTACAGAAAGATCCGAACTACTATGAGTCTTACTTGGCTAAGGGACATTACGCTCACAGAAGAGATGAGGGGTGGATAAAAACGTTTGGTGTGCTCTCACAAGAACAGCAATTGGGGGCTTTGGCAACTGAGTTAACCGATATGGGGGTTGATTTTGACACATTAAAGATTGTGAATGATAACGGCTCCCCACAGCTACAGTTTAAGTGGCATCATCCTGGTGAAACCGAATTGCGTGATCGTCAGGTGACCTTTGTTCAAGCTAAGTTAGATGTAGAAGGTGCTGAGCTTCCAAGATCTCTTGAGGGTGTAATTGATTCCGATGAGGGAATTGATGGCTATTACCAGAAAGCGGCTCATGAAGTGGCACGATCAATGGGCAATGAGCAAACTATAGTTGGGAAGATTATTGCTTCGGTTAAGCCGGGCGGCCATTTAGTGATTGATCCACATGCAGGCCAGGATGAACCTTTGAAGGATATTCCGAGACTGTTTCAACCGATTCAATTAGCTTGGTTGCAAGAAATCTTATTGAGTTTCTTCCCAATGATGGAAGATTTTGATGATGGCTATCCAGAGTCTGTAGAACTGTATGGCAAAGACATGCAGATTTGGCAAAAACCATCACAAAGTTTAGTTGATTACTCAACTGATCTATTACAGAGAGCGGACTTTGCTCTTACTAGTTCACAGAATAATAACGGTTTGACGCATATTATTAAGCATCAGCCTGATTCAAGCCAGGGTGAGGAAAATATTCTGATGCAATTCATGATGGGCTTGGTGGAATCGGTAGATTTATACACCTTAGTATTGGATAACCGTCTAGTAGATGTTCAAATTGAAGCAGAAGGAGTGGTTTCATATCGTTTTGCTGATGGTAATTGGATGCCATTGCCTAAGGCGTATTTAGATAGCTATAGGGATAGCTGGCCATCGGATCTGTCTTATGAACCTACTTCTGCATATCCTGTGAGTCAAGATGAATTTATCTTGCTCTCAGCTGCTGCAGAATACATACAAGAACATCAATTGGACGAAACTGATCTCAGTGGTTTATGGGATTTTGTTGAGGAAACGGCTTTGGACTATGAAGTAGAACAAGCAGCGATGGCCTATTTGAGGAGTTTTGCTCAAAAATATCCACATATGATTGGCTATGTTTTAAGGTCAATTGAGCCTGTACTTGTAAAATCTGGAGAGCATGCTCGAAACAATGTGCAGGCCGTACTAGCGATCGTAAAATCTCTGTCTGGAAAACCTGTAGGGTCATTAGAAGACCGATTTAGAGAACTAAAATCAGTGGAGCCTTTGGTTAGACAGTATGAAGCAATTGTCAGGATTGATGATCAACTGAACAGTATGAGTGAAGAGGAGCTAAAGTCTCAAGAGAATATAGAAGTATTGACTGAGAGAAAGATGCTTTTTGACCAAATGATGTATGACTGGCTTCGCATAGCAAGTCGTTTAGATTTGGATGCTAGTTTAGAAACGCTCACTAAAAAAGTATTTGAATGGCAGCGACTGATAAGGCTGCGAAACCAAACAGGCTACGAAATTCTCAGTATTAACTTTAAAAAATTAGCTGCTGTATCTGCCTTCTTGAAGCAATTGGATGCTGTTATGGATGTGGCCAGCAAAAAGAATGCGGGAAGCTTGATTGCTTATACACAAGGCATTGGTCAATTTATTGCTCATGACTCTCAATGGTTGAACCCGTGGGTGTTTAGCAATGTTATTCTTCCGGTTGCTGAAGGGGTTCCTGCTGATGCCTTTAGAGATGTTATGCGTCGAATGACTGAAGGCGTTTTTGCTACGCAGACAAGGGCTTTAAGTGTAGGGCGTTCTTCTGAGCAGGTTCAAAAAAATCTATTAGTTGCAGTTGATGAAATGATAGATCGTTTTGGTGATGATGATTTTGATGAAGAAGAATTCCCACTCGCACTTACCGAGTCGTGGGTGAAACTCAATGGACATCAAACCCTAGAAGAAGCTGCAAAATCAGCGTGGTTTGGCGAAGAGCTTTTATATTCTGGAATTCTGATGACGATTCTGCCATGGCTGGCCGTGGCTGTGTTGGGAGTCCCCGATATGCAGGCCTTGTTGACTATGCTTGTTGTATCCTCTGCGTTATTTGGCGCAGACCATCCATTCTTAAACTATCTACGCAAAACTCAAACTAGCCAACGAGAAGTGCATCAAGAGAGTGCACAAATCCATCACCGTATAGCGTTTGCTTTACTTGGAACGGCATTCCGTTCAGGTTATCTGCTTATCCCACTCTTGTTCCCAGGCACAAACATCATCCTTGTGGGTGTAGCCGGTTGGTTACAAGCCATGGCGATGCATTGGGCTTATAACAAACTGGCACCACGTTCAGGTTTGGCTTTGGCGAATGTTGGTGATGTAGAGTCTCTTCTAGATAGAGTCAGTGATGTGACGCATCAAACGGATTCTGTAGTTGAATTTTCCATTAATAAGGATAGTTGGATTTATGATCGACTCCCTAATGAAGTGATGCAATTAGTGGATGAATTCTTAGCAAACCCCGTTGCTTATTTTGTCCATGATAAAACGCCTTTGCGTTTATATGTGCCTCCTGATTCAAGCGTGCCTGTCTTCCAGCCTATGATTACTCCTGCAACCCAAAAAGGTGGGGAAAGAAGTGTCGTGTTTGCAGTGCCTACTTCAGATGGAAGCATAATGACTGCTTCCATTAAGGGTACGGGAGGGGCGAATAAAAGGAAAGGTTTGCCCATTCTTCCACGCAGAGGTGGTGATTTTATTACGCATATGGCATGGTTCGGTGCGAATTTAGGCTCGTTAAACTGGTCGATAGTGGCTGTATCACAGCTCCTTCGATATCAGCGAATGATTTATGGCGATATTCCATTAGAGGAGTACCGAGTAGAAATACCACTCATTAATACGCGCATCAGAATGCTTCCTACGCCTGATGGTAATGTCGATGTGGCTCAATATTTTGAAGATCTTATGCAAAATCCCTTATACGCTAAAGAGCTGATTTTGGCGGTACATAATTTGGAAAACATATCAGTTACGGAGGAACAGGCTGATGGAATTGCTCAAGACATGCAGCATGATGAAAATATCAGATGGGATTATGTCCTTAAGTATTTAGATCAGCTAAAGGGGCTAGGGCAGCAGTTATCCATATTCAAGACACCAACGCGCATAGAACGCATTGAGTTGACATTAGCAGAACCAGTTGTGAATGAGTTTTTATCTCAGAAGTCTTCTGAGTTGTTCGCAGTAGATCACAAGTCTATTTCTCAAGGAGTTTACCTTTATAGCAGTCACATTGATGAAGTTTTAACCGCTGCCTTAGGGGAGCTTTATGTAAGGCCGCAATTTGATATAGAGGCTCGGGTTGAGTATGAATTGAATTTGCTCGAACAAGAAGCCAGTCAGCAAAGTGCTCAAATGAGCCCTGTACTCAAACAACGCATGTATCAGGCTGTGCTCAATGAGGGAATTTATAATCTAAGGAATGCTATTGTCGCTGAATACATACAAGCTGCCACGATAGCTAACCAAAAGTTAATTTATGACACGTTGTATGAGGTGATTGAAGAAGTCGTTTCAAGAATGGCTTTGGTTTGGGGTATTGGAGGAAGTTTTGATGGTGATGCTATTGCTAAGGGGAATGTAGGTATTAACAGCGGGCATGCTGTCATGATGGATTTTGACGATATGCTGATTCCAGGCGTAGATGATGAGATGTTTGATCCAGAAGACTTTATGTTAAAGGTCTTCAAAGATATGCAGAAGTTTAACGAGTTAAAACTGTCTTTGCTTCGTTCATTTGGAGCAGGAAATGGTGATCTTATTGCACTGATAAATGATGCAGAGCAACAGGCTCTGCATCGAATGGTATCCATGATTAGGGAGAAAATTCACAATAATTTAGCAGAATTAGACTCTGATGAAGAAGATTACATTTTAGAATTCATCGATTGGTTGGAAGATTTTACAGATATAAGAGGGTTGGCTGATGAGTTATCGATTCAAGAAACATACCCCGATCTTTACAAGGGATTGTCTCAAATAGATGAAGATGTCATCGAATCTTATAATCGATTCTTTAAAGACCTAGTAAAACACAAAGATACCTTTATGGATCAAGTGCCTGCCTGTTTTGTGGCCGGGACTTTGGTTGATTTAGCCAATGGCACACAAAAACCCATTGAAGCGATTAGTGTTGGCGATGAGATTATTTCCTACAGTATCGAAACGGCTGAACTTCAGCCTGGCCAGGTGATTGCTACGCGAGGCAAACGCACCGAAGACTATTACCGGATTACTTTTGATAATGACGCTTCGGTTGAAGTGACAGGTGAGCATCCATTCTATATGTCTGTGATTCCAGAAGGGGTGCAGGTCTTGGATGGGCGTTTTGTGGAAGTGCGTTTCTTGGAGCCTGGTCATGTGGTGATGCGCCGCACATTCGCAGGGCTTGAGCCTCTCACCATTACGTCCAAAGAGCTTATTCAGGAAGACACTCAAGTGTATACCTTCAGTGTTGATCCAGAGCCCACGTATATTGCTGGTGGGATTGCGGTGCACAATAAAGCTTTGTACACACCATTACCGAGTCCTGAAGATTTAGGTTTAGTGTCTGTTGATGCTTTAAGTCAGCAGCTCTTCAGTGTTAAAGATATTGATCTTGGTGGTGTTGTTGGTTTGAGGGCGTTTAGGTTGACTCAAACGTTATCTGATTTAGATGATTGGGCTGGTTTTGAACGAATGGAATGGGAGCCTAGGATTTTAAGATCAGCCCAGAGGGATGATGCTGTAGTGATGGGCTTGTTTGATGAAAATCTAGAGCTCCAAGGGATGGTTTATCTGGAACAAAAAGAAGAGGCCGTGTATATACAGAGACTAGACGCCTCTCCTCATAACCGGCATGTAAAAGCCAAATCAAATGATTCAAGAAGATATCAAGGCGTAGGGAAAAGACTCTTAGAGTTGAGCGTGCGTTATTGGGAAGATGTTTTTGGAATAGATAAACCGCTTAAGGTTACCGCTCTTCCTGATGTAAGTCCTTTTTACACTGAGCGTAATTTTGTGCATACCAATAGCGATCAATATCGTTTTAATTCGGATGAGATAGAAGGTTTTTACAAATTAATTGATGCTGAGATTTCACTGGACGGCAATGAAAAAGATGGAGAACAGGCTCCTGGAGCCATGACCATTCCGGGATTGCGTCGAGTTGTCAATGCTCCAGCTATGGGCTTGCTCGAAGGCCTGATTTCAAGCGGTGGGTTATTTGCGCTACAGGTTATG
>JAJDCC010000049.1 GCA_029261015.1 Candidatus Omnitrophota bacterium
TTCACCACTTAAACTGGTAACCAATGGACCACGAAAATCGATACCCTGATCAGCCTGTAAACCAATATTGATCAAGCCGGAGTCTTCAGCAATCGCGTAACCAAAACTGACATCCTCAAGTCCTTGACCATTGGTCAGGCTGTCACCTGAAACCATATCGACTACATCAACGGTAGCTGACTGTGTGATGTTGCGTCCTGGTAAGAAAATTTCACCAAAGTTAGCAGCATATTGACCCGCCTCAAAATTACCCTCAGCATCCATGTTCGTTAATGTGATGCCATGGAAATCAGTCCCTAAACCAGCAATAGCCCCTTCAGCCCCTGTAGCATCGCCTAAAGTGATATCCACATTTAAACCGTCCTGCACACTGACTTGACTGGTGTAATTCATATTCATGTTGCTGGCTAAACCAATGCGCGCATCAGCCGACTGATCATGAACTTCAAAGTAGGACCCCGTTGCATCGATAGAAATACCCACACCTTCAGACAAAAACATTTCGGGTTCAAAAAACAGCGTCGCCCCATTACCTGTTGCCCCAGTACCGTCAAAATTATCACTAGCACCTGCCACTAAACGCATCGTATCGGTATTCAAACCCAAACCAACAGCTCCAGTGCCCTCGTAATTCACCACACCTGAAAACGTACGGGAACTGTCAAAGTGATCCGTTGAACCCACTGTCCAACCACCTTGCACATTATTCAACTCACCGGATGTTTTAAAATCTGTCATGCTATTAAAGATACTCGTACCTGGAGTCTCACCACCACCAGCACCAGCAGCAGGCGGAGCTGCATCGGGTGTAGGAACAAACGCGGTAATGTCATCACTCTGCACCGCTACAGACACATTGGTTGAACCCCATTGAAAACCCTGGCCCACACCAATCGATAAATTAGCCTGTGCCCCAACTGAATCTATTTGCTGTCCTTCAACAATCCCTCCAGCATCAAAAGCCGCTTCTGCTGTAGACGCCTCAATGCCCGCCATAGACAGGTTTGAGATGGTCGTGTACATCTGGCCACCACTGCCATAATTCATCTGACCTTGGGAATTAATCACCCCCATAGCCTGCATATTGCCGCTCTCATTTTCAAATCCCATAATCATGGTTTCATTAGCGCCAGTCTCGCCAAAACCATAAATCAGCGCTTCACCATTTTGTCCCTGACCGTCCACCATAAGGCGAGCGGCCAAAGCATTGGTGTCAATCCGCTGAGCACTCATTGGATCACTCTGTGTATTTGCAGCTGCGGCGTAATTGGTGTCTCCAAATTGATCGGTCTGCCAACCAAACATAGCAGCTTCTTCATTGCCATTTTCATCAACAAAGAAAGCAGCGATACCACCCATACCTCCACCACTGTCTAAACCGGTATTAGCAACTTGAAAGTCTAAGTTAGTCCGCACCTCTCCACCTTGTGATGACTGAAACACAAAAGCATTAGCCAAGGTATCGTTTTCAACATTAAGCTCATCCGCCATCACACCAATGGTTGCGGTATTGCGCTCTTCAAACCCCTCTTCCACCACAAAAACCGTATCCGTTTGGACCGGAGCTGTAATTCCCATGCCATCACCACTATCAATCATCGGACCGGAGTATGTATTGATTGCCATCGTCTGATTCTGATAAATCGGGGTCACAGCACCCGTAAAAGCAATGTAGGTACCTGCCTCTTCTCCTTGTCCCTGAATAATGGCACCCGGTGCGTTCCATAATGCAAAGTCCTCTTCACCCGTCTGGATCAAAGAAACATTCCCTTCTTCTATAACGGATACAGAATTCCCAAAACTGTCCATCGCAGATGTCTCAGTAAAGTTGTCACCAAACAGCATGGTCTGCCAGTCATTATTGCCAAACTCTCTAGATTGGAAATCAGTCAAACCATTGGCGTATTCTCCTGATGTCTGGTTAAACAATGAAGATCCATCAGGCGTGGACGTATTCACATTATTAGTAAAACTACTGGTATCCACAGCGCTTCCGGGTACGCTTGTGTGGTTCCGCCAGTTTTGATTCACAGTTGGAACCGAAGGGGTATCAAAATCCTCAGGCTCATAACCACCGCGCACACGACGCGCTTCTGCCTGACTCAACTGCCGACCCAATTGGTTCACTGTAGAGGTCAGCGCATATCCGGTGAAGTAGCGTTGAAATTCGTAGGTAGGAATACGCTCTTGCGTACCATCAGATTCAAAATAAACTACACGCGCATCGTTGGCATCGGTAACCACCACATAGTGGTCAGCATGACCATCTTGAGTCATGTCCATCGCCGCAATGAAGGGATACTGGTTCGCTATCAAATCTTGATAGTTCAGCTCCACAGCCTGCAACGGCAAACCATGGGACTCTGAAACCAGCTGCACGGTACTCATAGAAATATACAAGGGACCTGAAAAATTCAACGCTTCAGCACGCACAGATTTCTTAGGCTTCATACTGTCAGTGACGGTCTCTGAAAAAGAGGTCGCATCCCAATTCACAGGCTGCATATTGTTGACATGTAAGTACCAATCACTAGAGCGCTTGTCCTTTAATGAAAGGCGCTCTTTACTGCTCATTTCTTCGCTTGAACCTTTTGCCTTCAGTGATTGAATATCTTCAGACAAGCGCCCTGGAGTCATATCCAGATTACCGGTCAGTAAATCGACCAAAATCGCTTCAGTCGTAAGCTTTTCACGAGAAACTGTCTGCCCAACCATGTTCAACATAGGAGCCAGAGCATTTGAAGCACAGTTAGAACACAAAGTCTTTTCGTCCTTCAACCAGCTTTCAATATCAGTAATGGCACGAGGGTTCAATTGATCCACAACTGCATCCAATGGATTCACAATAAGCTTTTCTGAAACCTTAAAGAAGTTTTTAGTACGAGACCCGTTTGAAGACTGCTCACTGATCAATTGATTCAACAATGTGCTGACCATTGTGGCCACAGAGTGAGAAATACGCTGTGCTTCAGCTTTTCGTGAGGCCAAACGACCTTCGTTGAGCTGACGCATGCGCCAGCGCGCTTCTGGAGAAAGGGACAGACGCTCTATTAAATGGGCTTGACGAGGGTTTTGACGCAAAAAGGTCAAAGACTCTTCTAGTTCAGTAAGGGTAGGCAGGCGACCATACAATTCATCATACAAGGTCACCACCATCGCTGAATTAAACGAATCCAATTGGGCTTGCTGCTGAGTGGTGGTTTGCATCATCTGCAGCGATTGCCCATCAAAACCCCAAGCAGCCTGCTCCAACCCCATGAATAGGGCGATGGATAAGCAGATCGCTTTGGTTCGTTTAAGTTCTAACCACTTGTCTATTCGCATATTACATCCCAAAAATGTCGCCGCGCATAAACTTAATCATAATCGGCGCAGCAATCACAATCATACAAGAACCTAAGCTAATAACCAGTGGAAGCATCATTTTCATTGGCGCTTTTTGAGCATAGCGCTCAGCCCAATTGTAACGCTCCAACCGCATATCTTCAGACAACACATTCAAGGCGTCCATCAATCCAGTACCCATGCGGTCTGCCTGAATCAAAGTGCGACAAAAACTGGCCATATCCATAGAATTGACCCGATGCTGTAATGAACGCAATGCGTCCACACGTCGCTTACCTACACGCACCTCAGAAAGCATAATCCCCAACTCTTCTCGTGCCGGACACGCGCGAAACTCTCTTACAATACGCGCCATTGCCGACATAAAATCTGCTCCAGCCCCCACACACAATGCAAGCAGATCAACAATCTCCGGTAAATCTCGAGCAAAAGTATCTTTCCGACTCTTGATCTGACCATCCAGCCATAAAATAGGGAAAAACATTCCAGCCAATCCCCAAATCATCCACCAAACCAAGTTAACATCGCCTTTCACCACATTCATTTGGAAATAGGCAAACAAACCAAAAGCCAAACCCACCTCCTGGAGTACTAAAAAATGCAACGGCGGCATACGCAACCCTGATTCCAACTGCTTTTTCTGCATCCAATTTTCATATCCATCCAACGGTAGTAGCTTGTGGATGGGTGTCATTATCTGGCCTAAGCGCTTAAGCAGCATGGGTTCGTTACTCTTACCCACGGTACTTTCTAAATGCTCGCGCATCACACGCTTTGTTTCATCCGGCCACAACGCGATCACAGCTGCAGCTACTCCCAGGAAAACCACCACCGATATGAGGATCGCAAATGCAGCAGCACTCATTAGAAGGGTGACTTCCCAAAAATGGCAAATAAGGTAAATGCAATTACCTGAAGCACAACAACGATCAGTAAACACATGCGACCTAGCGGATCATGCAAGAAAAAATCTAGGTGTTCTGGATTCACATTTGTCGTAAACCACAAGAAACCAATAGGCAACAACCCCATCATGATGCCTTGCATTTTGGCCGAAAACGTCAGGGTCTTGATTTTCTCCTTAATCTTGTTACGCTCACGCAAAGTCTCAACTAACCTTTGGAAAATAGCTGTAATGTCTCCACCTGTTTCTCGCGCCACTAAAATAGCCGTCACCAATAGGTTTGTGTCATCAGAGGGCATACGGTCTCTAAAGTGAATCATGGCGTCTTCAATGGATACCCCCATACGCACTTCCTTCAACATCAATCCAAACTCCTGATTGACCGGATTCGGCATTTCCTCAGCCACCACAGTGAAAGCCTGAAGCATGCTCAATCCGGCACGTAAACAGCTAGACATCAACATCAAACTATCCACGAGCAATTTGTGAAACTTGTTGTAACGCTTTTTCTTCAAATACTTGATCGCATAGCGAGGAATCAACACACCTACTACCGCAAAAGCTGCTGGCACAGTCAGCCCAAGAGCTGGCATTTTCACTCCTAGCATCATCCAAGAGACTACAGCAAACACTGGAGGCAGAATGAAGTACAATGTTTGGATCTTCTTAATAGGAAGATCCATAAACATGTCTTCCAATTCGACGCTAGCGGCATCCGCCTGCCTGGCGACATATTCTTTGGACTTAGCTTCAA
>JAJDCC010000050.1 GCA_029261015.1 Candidatus Omnitrophota bacterium
TTTAACAGCAGAGTCAACACCCGTCACCTCAAGCGAAATCACCTGAATCCCCTGTTGTTCAAGTCTTTGAGCCAAAATGCCAGCAGGCTTCACGCACACCACGCAAGTTTGAGTCCCCGATTCTTGTAACAACCGAGTCAGCATCACCTCAGCCCCTCCTATGTCCAGGCTCGTGATCAAATGCATCACTCGAATGGGATTTTGAATCTCACATGTCCGCTCAGCCTTTGCCTCCAAATCAGATCGCATACTGTCGTTCTAGGGGTACTTCGCCCAACTGCTGAGCAAATAGGTTCAAATAGTTTTGAGCAATTGCTTGCGCATAGTAACTGCGAGCCGCTTCAGCCGCCATCTGCCCCCAAGATTGGCATTGATCCTTATGGGCTAAGGCATAGCGAATGCCTTCTGCCAGCGCTTCACTCTGATTGGGCTGCACCAAATAGCCATTAATGCCAGAAACAATCATTTCATCAGGGCCAGATGGACATTGAGTACTGACACAAGGAACCCCCAAAATCATGGCCTCTGCCAAAGCATTAGGAAATCCTTCCCAACGTGAAGACAACACAAATAAATCAGCCTGCTTAAGATAGGGATAGGGGTTTTCTTTGACTCCCACCAAACGCACCACGTCTTTTAATCCAAGCTGAGTGATCTGCCTTTGTAACCCTATACGCTCGGGGCCTTCTCCTATAATCGTGACGTGAAACAAAGATTGCGGGGATTGTGAAAGTACTTGATGAATCGCTTCTAGCAGAAGATCAAACCCTTTTTGATAGACCAACCTACCTAATGCCATAATTTCAAAGGCATTCCTTGACGCCCCCTCTAACACAGGAGACTCTTGTTCTGCTAAGGAATGAATGCGCTCTGCATCAACTGGATTATGAATCACCGCAAGGTGTTTTCTGGTGATCCGATAGCGCAAAACCAAGTCTTCTCGTATCCCCACTGAAGGCGCTATCATCAAATCAGCCCGACGATAAGCCCACCCCAGTGCCAACATAAAAGGAGACCATGAACTGAGGCCTTGTGCCGTTCTATGATTCGACTCCCGCAACACCAATTGTCCTTGTCTTCCAGATAAACACCAGGCCAACGTTAATGCCAAGGACGCATCCGGTTTTGCGGCAAAAAGAATATCGGGTTTCCATTCTTCAATAATTTTCGCAAGAGGACCGATGGCATGCCTCATGCGTCGTGTTTCGAGCAAGTCCAAATCATCGACCAGTTCATCATCAATTAGAGGGCCAGAACGCCCCACAACACACCGCACTTGAGCCTGCTTTTTCCAATGCCTCAATAGCGTAAAAGACATCCGCTCAGAACCACCCACATTGCCAGAAGACATGAACATCAGTATTTTCATGCAACCACCTGCTCATCGGATATGTTTAGCAGACGATAATAGTTGGCATCCAATGATTCCGGATTCACCTGATCACGCAGCGTATCAGCGCGCTGACTCAAAGTTTCTCGAGAAAGGTGTTCTGCGGCTATCACTCCCTCAGCAAAGGACTGCGGGGTTGCATCACATAGCATTCCGTTGACGCCATGCTGAATCCACGTATCAGTTACGCCTTTTAGCCGATTGGCTACAACAGGGATACCACAACATAACGCTTCTAAAACAGGAGTACCTAAACCATCACTCAGCGAGGCAAACAAAAACACATCACTCAAGCAAAAAAACTGCTCCGGATGATTCACAAAACCAGGAAGCAGTACAACACGCTGTTCTAAACTCAATTCTTGTACGCGTTTCATCATCCTGTCATAGACGGCTTGCCCAGAAGCATCTAAAGGTCCTGCAATCAGTAATTTATACTTTGAAGGCAGCAATTGAATCATCTCCAATAACATTTCTTTATTCTTCACTTCAGAGAACTTAGACAGTTCCAGCAAAATGATGTCCTCTGGAGAAAAGGGCGTATATGTGCCCCGCAAGGCTTGCGATTCACTCACCGACCCCACACAAAATTGTTTCGAATTGACGGGATTCGGGCGACACCAAATACGCTGATAGCCTAATTTTTTGGCTCTTTCTGCTAATAAGGGTGAAATCGCAACCACATAACCACACCGTTGTAAGGCCCATCGAACCAGGACACGAATTCCCGGAGGATCATCAGGACGGCTGTTCATCGTCACCATTTCCCGAATGATCGTTTTCTTAAAAAACCCACACCAGATAGCGGCTATCCCTGCACTCCAACAATGTCCAAAAGTGTGTAAGCGATCAAAGCTCTTACGATTGACCACCAGATAGGCGAATGTCCTCAGGCTTTCATCCAAAGCCATCATGGCGTAATACAGTTTTCTCCTGAACCGACACCCCTTTGTCTTACTTTTGAGATACTTTTTTTTCCACGGGCTAGAGATCCGCGTAACTTCGATACCTTCATAACGGTATTTTTCATTACGGTATTCAAAATAGAGCATAGAGCTACACAGAACTTTAAACTCAACATCATCACGACTAGACAACCTCTGGTAGGTTCTGTGTGCGCGCAGGCCTGCCCCTGAATACTCAGGCAAATATTTACTACACACTAATAAGACCTTCATGAATGGGCCCCTATGACCTGATCCGGTTGTGGTTTCACTATCCGTTGTTTCTTTTGGTTTTCCCACCCCATCAATGCGTCAATTTGATGAGGACTCATGCACAACATGCCTGCTTGGATCTGCTGTTTTTGAAAAACTTTTTGCGCATTGTGTATCCGGCCACCTGGCAATAACAACTTGTGCATACGCACTTTACCTTGCCCTGCAGCTATATCCACAAATCCAGCATTCCCATGGACGCTTAATACCGTTCCAGGAGCCGCATTCACCTCCTCGGCGATGCTTGCTAGCTCCCAGGTGGAATAAAGCTTATTCTGGATGCCAAAAATGCCACCCCATTTTGGAAAAGCTGCGCGTGATCTGCGCGCAATATCAGCACAAGGTAATTTCCAATCGATCACTGAATGCCATTGCCTGAAGGGTTTCTCATAACTGGCCGAAGACTCATCCTGAGCCACTCCTTCAAGCAAACCTGATTCACATTTGTTGAGCACTGCCACCAAACAATCGGTTGCTGCCATCATCAGCTTAGACTCTAAACCAAACCAATCTTCATGCACCGCAACATCTACAGCAACCTGATGATACACAGCACCTGCATCTAAACCTTCAGTCAATTCATGCGCTGTCACACCCAAGCGCTTATCTCCCTCATATATGGCCCATCGACTTGGCGTGGCGCCTCTATGCTTTGGCAGTAAAGAAGGGTGAAAATTGATCATCCCCATTTGAGGAACTGAAAATACAGATTGCGGTATTAAGCGTGGAAAACCACAAACAATCCCTACCTCCGGTTTGAGTTTCCTCATTTTTCGTGCAAAACTTTCAGACTTCAAGCCATTAGCATCCACCCAATTCACAAGATTTTGACGAGCCCAATCTTGAGGGTGCAGCAAATCCTGCATAGGATCGTGATAATACAAAGCACCTTGCCCTGTGACAGCGGCTTTCACCTGTCGCCCTTTAATCTGCATCGCCGAGGACAACCATTTGGTAGATTGTTTACGCGGCTGACTGCAAACAGCCACAACATCATGACCGACTAGTTTTAGAATCGGTAATATAGACTCAGCCCAACCCTGACTGGTAAAGACAACCACTCTCACTATTGCTCCCCTAACAACACTTTGACCGGTTTCAAGGCACGCTTGAGTGCTGGATGTTTTTTAGACTGCACTCTCACCCAATCAAACACTTGAGGGCCCCAT
>JAJDCC010000006.1 GCA_029261015.1 Candidatus Omnitrophota bacterium
CAAATAGAAGCTCCTGGATCTTTATTCATTCCAGGCAAATTGTACACCCTAATGATTGAGCACGATGGGGGGTTGCGTATTGATCCTAAACCTATTCCTGAAATCTTAAAGGGCGAGCAGGTGTTACCTGCGTCTAAGGACTTGAACACCAATAAGTAAATTGGAGATTTTGACATGCGCAAGAAACGCATACTCATTGTTGATGATGAAAAAGGTTTTACGCACATGCTGAAGCTCAACCTTGAGAAAACAGGTGAGTATGAAGTCTATACCGAAAACAGTGGCGCTAAAGGTTTAGAGGCCGCTAAAGAGGTAAAGCCTGACATTATTTTCTTAGACATCATTATGCCTGACATGCCTGGTAATCAAGTTGCAGCTCAGCTTGAAACAGAACCCGATTTGAAACACATCCCCATTGTATTTGTTACGGCATTGGTGTCAAAAAATGAAGCGGTGACAGACAGTTGCACAATCAGTGGTCGTCCGTTTATGGCAAAGCCGATTGGCATTGAGGATATTCGGGATTGTATTCAGCGGGAGCTTTCGCACAAAATATTAATCATCGATGATGATATTGATATTGTGAGGCTGATGAGTGGTCGTTTGAAGAGTGCCGGATACCGTGTGCAGCAGGCGTCTACGGGAGAAGAGGCGCTCAAAGAACTCAATGAAAGCCCTCCAGATTTGGTGATTGTTGATCTGATTTTACCCGGAAAAAGTGGATGGGATATTTCACAGCAGCTTAGAAGCAATGAGCGTTTTAAGGATGTGAAAATCATTGTATTGAGTGGCATGATTGAAGAAGATGGTGCTGGGGATGGTCCATTGGAACAGGCCGATTTCTTTATGCGCAAACCCTATGATGGGAATTTGCTCTTGGAAAAGGTAGGGGAGTTGCTTAAAGATGCATAAATCCACATAAACAACTGGAGTTTACAATTTGGACCTTTAAGCCTTACAATGGATTGCTAGTAGACCTATCAAATTGAGCTCAAGGAATCTCCATGAAGAAAGATGCGTTGTTAGATATTAAGGAAGTTGCAGACTATCTGCAAATGAACAAAATGACTGTTTACAAGCTTGCTCGTGAAGGTAAAATTCCTGCCTTCAAGGTAGCGAGTGAATGGAGATTTCGTAGAGATTTGATCGACTCTTGGTTGATGAGCCAGGTTACGGGGACGCGTCAACAATCTTCAATTAGAACACATGTTTCTGTAGCAGATGCTGTTGTGCAGCAAGGTGCTTCAGATGGTTTAACTATCCTAGTTGTTGATGATGAGCCTTTAATTCGTGAGCTCTTTACTAAAATGCTTTCTGATTATCGAGTCATTGTGGCAGGCAGTGGTGAAGAAGCCTTAGACATTATCGGACAAGAGCGTCCAGATGTCGTTCTCCTGGATTTAAAAATGCCGGGTATTGATGGTTTAGAGACATTGAAGCGCATCAAAGAAATCGATGAAAGCATTTCAGTTGTGATGCTGAGCGCTTTTGCAACATTAGAGGTCAACCTTCAAGCCGTTCGACTTGGGGCCTATACATCGATGGCCAAGCCTTTTGACCAGTCTGAAATTCGCGAGACGATTCGTGCAGCCGCATTTCAGAATGAGCTGAGCTCCTCTTCGGCTAAATAAGGTTACGACTCCTTAGAAGTTTCTTCGTAGTAGTCATACTCCACAGGGTAATACCATCCTACTAAGTATAATTACGTATACTATGGTATCATATTACATATATGAACTTGCACGTTGGTGACACGAGTCGAGTTTAGGGGGGGGTATGAAGAAGAAAATACTCATCGTTGATGATGAGGAGAGTTTTACTAAGCTGCTAAAGCTTTCCTTAGAAAAAACAGGTGATTACGAAGTTTATGAAGAAAATGATCCCACCAATGTACTAGATCTTGCTCGATCCTGCCAGCCCGATGTACTCTTGGTCGATCTCATCATGCCCCAAACCGATGGCTATGAATTGGCTAAATCGTTAAGAGATATCCCGAGCATGTCCCAATTGCCCATCATTTTTTTGACTGCGGTGATGGAAACGCAGTTACCGGAGGAGACTTCAGAGGATATTCGCAAGTTGCCACACCTGCATAAGCCCGCCACGACACAAGAAGTCATCGATTGCATCGAAGCCTATTTCACAAAAGGCTGATACACCTAAGCTTTTTTGAATTGCTTACGTTTACTGAATCCTAAAAAGAGTCCTATTCCAAACAGTGCTATTGTGCCTGGTTCTGGAGTATGGACAGTATCTGGTAGGTTAGAGGAGCGCTCAGCATAGATGCGTAAGGATGTTTCGTTAGAAACACTTGCCTGATTATAGGACCACTGTAGGGCTTCACCTGTGATCTCACCGTCAACATTGCGAATACCTATGGTTGAGGAAGCTCCGTTGTCCCTAAAACTTTCTGATGAGACGTCGGCATAGTTGAGATGGATAGAGTGATCCGATTCATTCAGTTCAGCCTGAAACGTGACGTTGGATGGCGAAGACAAAAATCCCTGCGTTTCATGCCATTGAACGACAAATGAGCGATTGCCGGGTGTGCCTACTGTTTGATAATAAACACCTTCAGTTCCTGGTTGGAAGTTCTGCCAATCATCCCAAAGCACCGCGATGGAAGGGGCATTGGCTCCGGTTGGAGTGGTCAATAAATCTCTATTGGTAAAGCTTGCATCACCGACTCCAAATGTAATCAAACCATTTGAATTCCAGTAAACCGTACTGTAGCTGGTCCCATAGAAATTAAATGAAAAGCCCAGCGGTGCTGATGCGACAGAATCATCGGCTCCAGCAAGGGAGAGTGTGCCTGTAGAAGAGATATCGTTGAATGAATAGGTGTTTTCATCATTGATGGTGTAGCCAAAGCTGTCTGGTCCAATCATTGCGCTTTGGGCTGAGGATGCGAATAATAGGAAAAGGGTCCCGGTGAGAATGCTGGTTCGTCTGAACATGGTGATTCCTCCCAAACTGTGTGATTACTGTGCGCATATTGTAACACTTTTTATAAAAAGTATGTGATTCTAATATGCGTTATAATGTTTTTTCTTATCGCCAATTAAAAGGAGGCAGGGGGTTATCTTGAAACGATTAATATGGATTCTTATAGGTTGTTTACTGCTGCCTGGTATTGCTTCAGCAGAAACATTGCTTCTAAAGAATGGTAATGAGATTAGTGGTGTGATCGAGGCGATTGATGATGAGCAGATAGTGATGGGGATTCCGGGTGCTGGGAGCGTCATTTTCAAACGTTCTGAAGTTGTCGGTATCAGGGAAGAAGTATTGGAAGGGTTAGATTATACCGACGCTGTATACCTCAAAAACGGGAATGTTATTCTAGGTGATATTCAGGATAAGCGAAATGGCGAGGTCTATATTGATGTTCCTGATACGGGGATTTTGACTTTTAGAGATGCTGAAATTTTAACTATCGAGCAGGTATCTCCTGAGCAAGCGGCAGAGTTAAGGGATAAGCAAACGGTTTCGATGATGCCGACAGATTTCAGCTATGAAGAAGAATCTGGAACTGGTTTTGCTGAGCAGATCAAAGCTTGGGTGCAGTCCCGTGTTCTTGAGGGAGATACTTCAGATCCAAGACAGATAAGCACAAATATTATCAATCTCGTAGCAGAGATCAGTATGTGGTTTATTTTGGGGGCATTTGCGCTTGCGATCTATCATGCTGTGTGTCTGCACACATTGGCAGGGCGTACTGGAAATGGGGCCGAATGGATGGCTTGGGTGCCTTTGCTTCATATTTATTTGGCCTGTGAAGTGGGGGGCCGGCCTCCTTGGTGGATTTTGTTGTATCTTATTTCGATCGTGGGTGGGGTAGTAGGCTTTTTTCCACTACTATTATTGGCCCCCATTGCAGATGTGGTGACTTGGTGGGGGATTTCAACAGCCCGGGGCAAGCCAGGGTGGTTAGGGGCTACTGTTGTGCTGTGGCCGCTGGGGCTCATTACCATCGGATATTTGGCTTTTTGCGGGGATGCAGATGCTGGTCAGTCTAAGGAAATTTAAGCGAGACTTGCATCTATTGAGGGGGCCACGTAAACTATAGCTAAGCTATTGAGTTAAAACTAGCGCATACAAATATAAGAAAGTTTCAAGGAGAATAATATGAGACAGTTGCCAGGATTACAGATATGGGTGGCAGCAGCTATTGGGAGCGTTTGGATTTTAAGTCAAACTCCTGGAGTCATTGCAAACGTAGATTACTGGAAAGAAGATATCGGAAACAAGTCATCAAAACCTTTTCATGTAGTGTCGCGTCGATACCAAGCTGATCAACAGTCATTTCATAAGAAGTCGGTAACTGTAGTGTCTTTTGATCGTTCACACAGATCACAAAGTGTAGGACCGATGGCGACTGTGCCTCGTAGATTGATGCGTAGTACAAGAACAGATTCTGTTGAAGTTGCTAAGGCCGCAAAGCCGATGGCAGAAGTTTCAGCAAAGCCGGCTGTAACGCAACAGGCAGAGCCCGCTAAGCAAGCAAAAGCAGAATCCTCACAGAATCAGCAAAAAGTAGTTGCATTGCCAGTGGAAACAGAACAAGCAGCAAAAGCCAAGATGCAGGCAGAGAAGGACCGTTTAGCTCAAGAGGCTAAACAACGTGAAGAGGCTGCACGATTGGCCGCGCAGAAGAAAGCTGAACAGGAAAAGGTTCAGATGGAAGCCAAGCAGCGTGAAGAAGCCGCTCAATTGGCCGCGCAGAAAAAAGCAGAGCAAGAAAAACTTCAAATGGAAGCTAAGCAACGCGAAGAGGCTGCAAAGTTAGCTGCACAACAGAAAGCAGAGCAGGAAAAGGCTCAGATGGAAGCCAAAGCTGCCGAAACGGTTGTTCAAGCTAAAGCAGAGGTTGAGTCAACGGCAGAGGGTGCAACTGAAGTACGCCGTG
>JAJDCC010000051.1 GCA_029261015.1 Candidatus Omnitrophota bacterium
AGTAGATGGATTGCCGGATCTTATTCTATTAGACGTATTGATGCCTGTGATGGATGGTTACGCTTTTTTGAGGCAGCTGAATGGGCGATTCGGGCGTGGAAAGGTGCCTGTTATTGTGTTAACGGTGCGGGACTACATGAAAGATCTTTTTGCTTTGGAAGGTATTCAAGATTATATGATCAAGCCGTTTGAACATGAAGATTTGCTTCAACGTATTGAGAAAGTACTCAGTCGCCAGCCAGGTGAGATCGAATAATCAGCTGCGGAGTTCATTCCCATGGTTCGAATTTCTGAGAGTATCCAAAAAAAACTACTGAAACAACTGCACCAGGTGCCGATTGAGCATCGACCTTTCCATGTTATGGCGCAGCGTTTGGGGATCAGTGAACAGGAATGTTTAGAGCATATCCAGCAACTTAAAGATAAACATTTTTTGTCGGGTATTCGTGCTGAATTAGATGGCAGAGCATTAGGATATGACTGTGCCATGGTGGCTATGTGTGTGAACCCGACGGAAGTGGATCAGGCTGCTGCTGTGCTTTGTGATTTTCCTGGGACTGTAAAATGCGACATACGCAATGACGCCTTTAATTTGTGGGCTACGCTTTACATAAATCCTAATGACACATTAGATCGAACTGTTCAGGTATTGCATGCATTGGCGGGGGCCGAACAGACGCTTATTTTACCTACCCTTAAACTCTACAAATTGAGAGAGTCCTCCACCCTTACAGGCGAAGAGTCTTGGTGCAAAGGAGGGGAGGACTTATCGACGGACCTTCAACCTACGGCAGTGCGACCTAGTTTGGATAAGAAGGATTTGGTTTTATTACGTGCATTACAAGAAGACCTTCCGTTACTTGAAATGCCTTTTAATGTTATTGCTGCACAGACGGGTATTAAAGAGCGTGAGTTGTTTGAGCGCATGCGTTCATTTGAACAGCAAGGTTTATTGGTAAATTTTGGGGCTGATATACACAGAAAGAGGCCCTATAAAAGTCATGCTGTTGTTTTGTGGGAAGTCCCTGAAGGGCGCATCGATGCGATTGGAAATAAAATGGCGCGTATGCGTCCGGTCAGCCATTGTTTTCGAAAACCGACCTATCCCAAATGGCCTTATTCTCTCTATTCGGTGATTCAAGGCGAGTCACAAGAAGCGACCAAGGACGCCATTAACCAAGTAGCTGAACGATTGGGACAATTCCCTCATAAGAGCCTTTTTAGCCTAAATACGCTCAAATCTGTTCCCATAAAGTACTTTTCGCTAGGCCTCTCGGCCTGGTGGAAGAAAGTCCCCGCTCGCCTTAAGAAGTAGTCCTTAGATTGTGCTAAAATAGCCGTTCTGATGACTGATTCTATGATAGCGACACCTCAAGCCCATACTCTACCCGATGCACTGCGCCAGTTGCTCGATGAACCGGCATTGCAGCAAATATTGGGTCTACCAGAAGAGTTGGTCAGCCAATTGTCCCTATGGGGGATTTATCCTAATCCTAAAGAACCTGCGTATTTCATGGTGCGCTTGAGTTTGGATTTGGGAGAAATTTCTCAAGAGCAATGGGCGGCACTGTGTAAATTGAGCGCAGCACACTGCCGAGAAACAGTAGATGTGACCACCCGTAGCGATGTGATTTTACGCGGGATACACACGACGCAACTGCGCGGATTGATGGAGCAGCTGGCAGAATTGGGACTGATTCGTAAAGGTGCGGGCGGTGCAGTACTGCGATCGATAGTGAGTTGTCCTTTAGTGGGTGTGGGTAAAGATGAAGAGCTGGATGTGACCTCTGTTGTGCACTCATTGCGTGCAGCATTGGATTCAGATGCCCAGCCGTTTCCAGCAAGCCTTAAGATCGGTGTTTTTGGGCATACGGATGGTTGTTGCCTAACAGCGGGACAAGATATTGCTTTGAGCGTGGGGTATGCGGCTATTCATGGTGAGCCCACTTTAGGTTTTCGGCTATGGGTAATGGACCAAGATTTGGGCATTTGGATAGAAACAGAGAATGTTTCTAGAACCCTAAAGATATTAGTGGACGCTTGGATTGACTATGCGCGTACGCAAGAAGGTGATTGTGCATTTGCTGATGCGGTTGTTGCGATTGGCTTTGATGGGTTGCGAGAGAAGATAGAAGCTTTATCTGACGAAGCGCTGATTCCAGTACAGGTTTTGGCGGAAGATGAGGTTTTTGAGCAGAATGATCATATTGGTGTGGCTGCGCAAAAAGAGCCAGGAATGTATAGCATTGGTGTGCCTGTTGTGGTGGGGCGCTTAAGCAGTGAGCAAATGAAGAAAATTGCTGATATGTGTAAGCGGTATGGCGAAGAGATTCAAATTCGTTTAACGCTGAAACAAAAGCTCATGCTGCTGAATATTCGGGAAGAATATGTGCAAAAATTTTTAGTTGGATTGCGCGATGTGGGTTTATCCATTAATGCAAACCCTATTCGGCGTGGATGGTTAACGTGTACGGGGTCTGAATTTTCACATCCAGCCCAAATGCAGGTTCGGGAGCGAGCGCGTCATTTTGTCGAGCATTTAGAAAACCGCATTCGCTTGGATTATCCCATACGTATGCATATGGATGGGTGTGTGGAAGGCGCTGCGCGCAGTTCGGATGCGGATATTCATTTAATAGGACAGCGTACGATTAAAGATGGGCAAAAGATAGAAGCCTATAGTGTGATGGTGCGCGGCCATGTATTGGTTGAGGCACTTGCTGTGACAGATTGTCTGAAGCGGCTTGAGCTGTTACTGAAACGCTATCAGCGAAAAGCGCAACCATTTGAGTCTTTTGCCCGATGGGCGGATCGTTTGGGGGAGAAGAAACTCTTAAAAATCGTGGAAGAAGAGGTTTCTCATCCTTTGGACCAGGACTAGCTTATGAAGTCTTTGGCCATTATCGTCACACGAGGGACCACCAATAACCTGATTCAGGTGCTGACTTTGATGATGGCATCGGTGCATGAAGATATTCGTGTGCGGGTCTTGTTTCGAGATGAATCCGTGCTATTATTGCAACCCGGTAAAATGAACCAGGAGCATTTTTCGTCGTGTTTTCAAGCAGTGCACGATGTGTCGGATAAATTGCAAAAACTCGAACTGACTGATTTAAAACAACTGCTTCAGGACATCAAAGATTCCGGTGATGTGGAATGTTATGCCTGCCAATCCTCATTGGTGATGTGTGGTTTAGAGTCTGAAGGTTTGATTGAGCAAGTGGATAGTGTAAAGAGTATGGTGGCTTTTCTGTCAGAAGATATGGCAGCAGCGGACCATGTGTTGACGTTTTAGGAGTGAATGATGAAAGAATTGAACGCTGAAGAAATTCGACGCTACAGTCGTCACCTGATCTTGCCAGAGGTGGGTAAAGAAGGGCAGACCAAGTTAAAGAATGCCAGTATCCTCATGATTGGTGCTGGTGGATTAGGGTCGCCTTTAGGGATGTACTTGGCAGCAGCTGGAATAGGCCGTTTAGGTATTGTCGATTTTGACGTCGTCGATGAAAGCAATTTGCAGCGTCAGATTATTCATGGTACCGAAGATGTGGGGCGACCTAAACTCGATTCGGCTATCGATACCATCAAGAGTATCAATCCTAATGTGCAGGTGGATGGATATAACGAAGCGTTTACATCAGCTAACGCAATGCGCATTGCAGAACCTTATGACATCATCATTGATGGTACGGATAATTTTCCAACACGCTATTTAGTGAATGATGTGTGTGTGCTGCAGGGCAAGCCGAATGTGTATGGTGCCATTTACCGTTTTGATGGGCAGGCTTCGGTGTTTAATTACCAAGGGGGTCCTTGCTATCGTTGTTTGTATCCGGAGCCTCCTGAGCCAGGTATGGTGCCTAGCTGTGCTGAAGGTGGTGTAGTCGGTATTCTACCGGGCATTATTGGGGTGATTCAGGCCACAGAGGCGATAAAAATCATTTTGGGTAAGGGAACTACGCTTTCTGGGCGTTTGCTCCTTTTTGATGCCTTAACCATGAAATTTCGCGAAATGAAATTGCGCAAGGCGCCCCATGCTGAAATCAAAGAGCTGATTGATTATCAGGAGTTTTGTGGCATTCCGGCTCACCAAGAGGCTGCAGCAGAAGCCGTGAACAATGGGATCGACTCGGTCAGCCCGCAGGAAGTCAAAGCGATGATCGACAAAGGTGAGAAATTTACATTTATTGATGTGCGCGAGGCACATGAGTATGACATTGTCCACATTGAAGGGGCCAAATTGATGCCTTTGTCTGAGTTTGCAGCACTTGCAGATGATCTGGACAAAGCAGATACCATTGTGGCGCATTGCCATCATGGTGGACGGAGCATGAGAGCTTTGCAGCAATTGCAGGCTTTAGGTTTCACCAAGCTGAAGAATGTAGCGGGTGGGATTGATCAATGGGCCATAGAGGTTGACGACTCGTTACCTCGCTATTAGACTGGCCTAGCAAATTTAAAGTGTACTCATAAGGAGATAAAATATGAGCGTTCAAGTTGGACAACCTGTTCCTGCATGGGCCACCAAGGCATATTTGCCTAATGGTGACTTCATGGATATTAATTCGGATGGACTTAAAGGTAAGTGGATTGTTGTTTTCTTCTATCCATTAGATTTCACTTTTGTCTGTCCTACCGAAATTCAAGCTTTTGGTGAAGAATACGAAGCTTTCAAGAAAGCCAATGCTGAGGTCATTTCAGTTTCGACCGACAGTGTGTTTTCACACAAAGCTTGGGCTGAGAGTTCATTAGGTAAAGTGCCTTTCCCCATGGCAGAAGACACTAACCACGAGCTTTCAAAGACATTTGGTGTGTTGATGGAAGATAAGGGTATTGCTTTACGCGGTACGTTTATCATCAACCCTGATGGGGTTTTAGTCAGCTCGACCATTAATCATTTGAGTGTGGGGCGTAATGTTGATGAAACGTTGCGCACCTTGCAGGCCTTCCAGAACGGGGAATTGATTCCTTGTGGATGGAAGCCGGGTATGCAAACGTTGGGTAAAGGTTAGACCACGTTGCTAGCCGGATAATGTTATAAAATCGAAAAATCCCGTACTTAGGTAAGTGCGGGATTTTTCATCATTAGAGAATCTAATGTGGGCCTTATACGAAGCACTGTACATTTTAGGTTACCTGGCGTATTTACCCAATGCGTTGAGACGCAAGCGGATACCTCATCCAGGTTGGCGAATGCGTTTAGGGTATTATGCGGATTCACTAGGAGAAACGCTTGAAAAGCATCCTAGTATTTGGTTGCATGCAGTGAGTGTGGGGGAGTTTTTGGCGGCAAGACCGCTGATGGATGCATTCTACAAACAGTACTCTCAATTTCCATTGGTATGCTCGAGCGTGACGCCTGGTGGATTTGAATTGGCGCAACGCCATGTGAAAGACAAAGGCATTCCTATTTATTTTCCTATGGATCTCAAAGGGCCTATAAATCGAGCCCTGACCCAATGGCAACCCCGTCTGATGATCCTCATGGAGTCTGAAATTTGGCCAAACATGTTGCACCAAGCTCAGCAAAGAAAATTGCCTGTTGTGGTTGTGAATGGGCGTGTTTCTGATCGCAGCTTTGCCCGTGCACAAAAGTATCAAAAATGGGTGAGTCCTGTACTAAAAAATGTGAGTCAGTTTCTCATGCAGTCTGACCAAGATGCCGAGCGGGTTTTGGCCTTGGGGGTTGATTCCAGTCGAGTGACAGTGACGGGTAACTTAAAATGGGATGCCAGTGTGATGGCTGCTCCCGATGAGGAGACTGTGCAAGCGCTGCGTCATGAATTGGGTTTGGTTCAGGATGATTGGGTGTGTGTTGCTGGCAGCACCCATGAAGGTGAAGAAACTATTTTGATGGAGGTGTTGCAAAAGCTAAAGGCAAATGCGCCTAAATCAATTCGAATGATTCTTGCCCCAAGACATCTTGAGCGATTGGAAGTGGTCGAAAAAATTTTGCACAAAACAAATCTTCGTTTTCGTCGGTTCTCTCAAAAAGGAGCTGATGATTGGGATGTTCTATTAGTGGACGTATTTGGAAAAATGCCGCTATTCTATGGATTGGCTGATTGTGTTTATATTGGTGGCAGTTTGATTCCGCATGGCGGGCAAAACCCGTTGGAGGCAACAACATTAGGCAAGCCTGTTGTTTTTGGTCCCCACATGCATAATTTTTCAGACATCACTCAACAGTTGATTAGTGGGCAAGCTGCACGTCAAGTGCAGCATGGTGAAGAGTTATTTGCTGTATTGAGTCAATATTTACAGCAGCCGGAGCAGTCGAGTCAGATGGCTGAAAAAGCAAAACGCTTATCACAAAAATCTCTAGGGGCTACAGATAAAACACTGGATGTGTTAAGTCCCTATTTAATTAAAACAGGACCGTAATATGCTTTGGCGCAAATTAGCAATGCAGGACGGTGCAAAAAATACTTATGAAGCAGCTATTCAGCAAAGTCTGAATCTATTGACGTTTTTGTATCAGCCCTGGGTTAAGCTGTATCACACGCTTTATAATGTGGGAATTCTGCGTCCCAAAGAACTCATTAACTCGACAGTCATTAGTGTGGGTAATCTTACTGTTGGTGGGACTGGAAAGACTCCCTGTGTGGAGTATCTGGCGAAGCAGTTTGAAGAAATGCGTAAGAAACCAGCGGTCTTAACACGAGGCTATCGCGGCCCTAGACAACAATATTGTTTGATGAATCGTGGCAGTAAGTTGCATATAGAACCCGCTAGCATCAAAACGCAATCTTTAGCAGATGAGCCTCAACTCCTTGCCAGTAATTTGCCGGATATTCCTGTAGTGGTGAGTCCCAATCGCTATCGCTCAGGGTTATGGGTTCAAGAGGAACACGGAGCGAATGTCATGATTTTAGACGATGGTTTTCAACACCGTGCCCTGAAACGAAATCTCGATATTGTGTTGATTGATGCTTCTATGCCGATTGGTGGATGGAGATTATTTCCTCGTGGTTTGATGCGTGAAACGATAAAAGCGTGTCGGCGTGCTCAAGTCGTCTGTTTGACCAAGGTAGATCAAAACCCGGAAGGGGTTACAGCGCTGCATGAATCTTTAAGGCAGCAGTTTCGGGATTTATTAGTCATTCAGGCACAACATACTCCAGAAGATTTTTGGGACCCTAAGAATTCCAAGTCCTTTCCTTTAGAAACTTTGGCGGGATCTTCAGTAGGGTTGATTTCATCGCTGGGAGACCCTCACGGTTTTGAGCAAACAGTGAAATCACACGATTTTAATCCACTGTGGCACTGTATTTTTCCTGATCACCATCCATATAGTGATAAAGATCTTGAAGTGATTGAAAAGGCTATCGTGCAGCAAAAGCCTGAGTTTTTAGTGACAACCGAAAAAGACTGGGTGCGCCTTAAGCCATTTATGAAATCGGGGACATTTAAAGGGATTCCGGTTCGTTTATTGAGGATTCGTTTTCAAATCGTACAAGGTGAAGCAGAATTGAATGCTAGACTCCGTAGCGTGCTTGTTAGTTAAGGCCCTAGGGGCTCTATTGTGTCGTTTGCCGCCAACCTGGGCCATAAGATTAGGTTATGGATTGGGTTGGGTGATTTCGTTCACGCGGGCTAAGCGGGTACAAATTGGTGCATTAAATTTACTAGCCGGATATCAAGGAGAACTATCAGCTACTCAAGCGAGAAAGTTAGCGCGTCGTAGTTTTTGCCAGTTGATTGCCGGTGTTTTTGAATTGTTACGACTGCCTGTAATGGACGCAGAATATGCTCGAAAGTACATTCATGTGGCAGACATGAAACCCTTTGAGCAAGCGGTTACTAGTGGTCGTCCAATCATTATGCTGACAGGGCATTATGGTAATTGGGAGATGTCCTCTATTAAGTCTGCGTTGATAGGTCACCCTATGGTGGTGTTAGCGCGTAGCCAAGCCAACTTTCCTAAATTGTATGCACTGTTAGTTTCTTATCGAGAGTCTAAAGGCAATCGTGTGGCACACAAAGGCAACAGTCTTCGGTTGTTAATTCGTGCATTGTCTGAGCAAAATATGGTGGGCATTGTTGGAGACCAGGCATCCAAAACAGGGGTGCCTATCACTTTTTTTGGACGAGAAGCTTTTTTTGCCAAGGGGCCTTATACGCTAGCCTATGATAAAAATGCGATCATTTTACCCGCCTTTATTCGTCGTGAACGGGGTGCACAGCATCGAATTTATTTTGAACCTCTGATTGATGTGACACAGTGCGATAGCCGAGATCAAGCCGTTCAAAAGGGGGTTGAGGCTTTTGCTTTAGGTTTAGAAAAACAGGTACGTGAAGCCCCCGAACAATGGCTTTGGATGCATAAGCGGTGGAAACACACGGCCAGTAAGCGAGTTTTGGTGTTGAGTGATGAGAAGATGGGGCATCAAAAACAGTCTTTGGTTGTTTGGGAAACGATTAGAAGACAGCATCCGTTATGTACGCAACAACTGGTTACTGTGCAATACCGGAGTTCTGTATGGCGAGTACTGGCTATTTTATTCAGTGCAGTGATGCCTATAGGTTGGATTCCAAAATTTCTACAATGGGGATTAACGCCAGAATCTGGGCAAGCTTTATTATCGCAATATGCTGATGCCATCATTTCATGCGGGTCGATGTGCGCGCCTATTAATGTTTTGTGGGGCCGCTTTAATCGTGCCAAGAAAATCGTACTCATGAATCCTGCTCCTATTGCCACTAAGCATTTTGATTTGGTCATTGCTCCTGTGCACGACAGAATAGGTGCTCATAAAGAAGTGGTGGAAACACAAGGAGCATTGGCGTGGATAGATCTAGAGGAGATGAAACGGGCAGCGGGACAACTGCAGAAACACGTTAAGTTTACAGAAAAAGCGAATGATGATTGGAAAACACGGCCTAAAGTGGCTGTTTTTCTAGGTGGCGATACGGCGGATTACACATTTACGATGGCTTTTGTTAAAGACATGATAGAGCAAATTTTATGTGTGTGTGACAAAGTGCAAGGCCATTTATTGTTAACGACCTCGCGGAGAACGCCTGAACACATCACACAGTTTTTAAAGCGCCAACTGGAAAGTCATGAAAGATGTTTGTTCTTTCTGGATGCCTCGACGGATTCTCTTGAGGGAACTTTTTTGGGTATGTTAGGCATGACAGATGTCGCTGTCGTTACTGGAGAAAGCATTTCTATGGTCTCTGAAGCTTGTTCAAGTGGCAAGCAAGTGGTGACGTTGCAGCCTCCTCTGAAGAATTCCAAAGAAACACTTTCTTTAAGGCATCAGGTATTTTTGCAAAATCTACACCAAAAGGGATATATGAAGATGGCGCCTTTATCTGAATTGGGGCATGATGTGGAGCGCGCTTTGCAGAAAAGTGAACCTGCAAAAAAACTGAATGACCTAGAAGTTGTGCAGACTGCGGTGAGACAGATATTCTGATGCATATTCTTCAAATGTTGCCTTCATTGTCGCTAGGTGGTGTTGAACGCGGTACTGTAGATTTGACACGCGGTTTGATTGCAAAAGGGCACAAAGTGACTGTGATTTCTTCAGGGGGGTCTTTGGTTGAAGTATTGGATCGGTTGGGGGCCAAACACTACACTTTGCCTATTCATAAAAAATCATTAGGTTCTATTTTGCGCTGTATACCCAAAGTGATGCAGATCATTGAAGATCAGAATATTGATATTGTGCATGCGCGTTCAAGAGTGCCTGGCTGGATTGGTTGGCGGGCAGCTAAAAAAACACAACGTGTTTTTCTGACCACTGCGCATGGTTATTACTCCAAGAGTTGGGGATCTAATGTGATGCTTTGGGGCAAACGGGTGATCGCTCCTTCTGAAGGCTTAGCCCAGTATCTCATGGAACATTTTGGAGCGAAGCGGTCTCATTTGCGAGTCATCCCCCGTGGTGTTGATCTGCAGGAATTTGCATTCACCCCGTCTAATCGCACTCCCAAAGTATGGCGATTTGGTATGGTCAGTCGCTTGACGCGCATTAAAGGGCATGATGTGGCACTTAAAGCCTGTGCGGTGCTCAAGCAACAAGGTCATCCCGTTGAGCTTCAAATTGTGGGAGATCCAGTAGAAAGTGCGTTAAAAGATTCTTTAAAGGCGCTAAGTAAAAAATTAGGCATAGAGGATTCTGTGCGCTGGAAAGGCGTTCAGCAGGATATTCCTCATCAGATAGGGCAGTTGGATGCAGTGCTTGTGCCTTCAACCTATCCGGAATCTTTTGGACGAGGTGTGATTGAGGCGCAGGCTATTGGTCGTCCGGTGATTGCGTCCAAATCAGGTGCGCTTGAACAATTGATTGATCCTGAAAGAACAGGTTTGTTGGTACCTCCGGGTGATGCAGATGCTTTGGCAAAGGCCATGTTGCGAATGATGCAGGATAAGGAGTTGAGGAAAACGTGTATCCGTGAAGGGCGTCAACAAGTTGAAGCTGAGTGGTCTTTAGAGACAATGGTTGAAAGAAACTTGGAGGTTTATCGGGAGGTCTTGGTGCCTAAGGTGTTAATTTGGAAAATAGGTGCTTTAGGAGATGTTGTTTTGGCGACTCCCAGTTTGCGCGCTATCAGGAAGCAATTTCCTGATAGCGAAATCAGTTTAGTTGTCGGGCGACAAGCTTATCCAGCGGTAGCAAGGTGTCCGTATGTGAATCATATGATTGTGGTAGACCCTAAAGGCAAAGACAAATCGCTTAAGCAAAAATGGAAATTGGCTAAACGCTTGAAAGGAGAAGGTTTTGATATTTCGATTGATTTTCAGAATAATCGGTTGACCCATGGCCTGACATTTCTTGCGGATGTGCGTACGCGTATTGGCTTTAAGCGTAAGTGGGGAAAATTGCTCAATAAACCTGTTCGATTACCTAAAGAAGCCTTATCTCCTGTCGATCATCAGGCCTATTTATTAAACGCTGTGGGGATTCCACTAAAAAGTAAAAAGTTAGAATTGTGGCCCAGTGAAATTGAAGAAGAACGGGCAGAAGCATTATTGCAACGACTGGGTGTAGATTTAGATAAACCCATGGTGGGGCTGCACCCCGGTGGTAGCGCTCGGTGGAAAACGAAAAGATGGCCTCTTGAGCGGTGGCGGGCCTTACGTGATCGTCTTGTGGGTGATGGGTATCAAGTCATTGTTTTTGGGGGTGAAGAAGAAGTGGAGTTGGCAAAATCTTTATGCACAAGTGTGGGGCCGGATGTTTTTGATGCTGCTGGGCAAACCAATTTGTTAGAGTTAGTCTGTGTGATGCAAAGGTGTGCGGGAATTGTGTGTCACGATTCCTTGTCTTTGCATGCAGCAGCAAGTGCCCGAACACCTGTTGTGGCTTTATTTGGTCCGACTCAAGCAGAGCGTCATATGCCTAAGGTGCGTCAAGGAGCAGCGATCCAAAAGAAGGTGTTTTGTGGTCCCTGCTATAGGAGTCGCTGTTGGACATTAAGCCATGCGTGTATGCAACGAATTGAAGTCGATGAAGTCATGAAATCATTAGAAAAATGGATCAGCGCATGAGAATTTTGCACATCACTTCACATTTGAATATTGGTGGTATCACACGGTCGGTGCTTACTTTGGCTAAAGAAGGTGCTAAACGAGGCCATGAGGTGACGATTGCCTCATCAGGAGGAAGTCTTGGAAAAGAAGCTTTTCAAGCTGATGTGCGTTTGTTCGCTGTTCCTTTGAATACTTCCGCAGAATTCGGTTTTTCTGCTTGGAAATCTTATTGGATGTTAGAGAAATTCATGAAAGAAAATGCCTTTGACATTCTGCATGGACACACACGAGTGGGGCAAGTGATTGCACACCGTTTAGCTAAAAGATTTGGATTGCCATGGGTGGCTACCTGGCATGGTTTTTATCGGCAGAATATTGGTAGAAAATTATGGCCATGTACTGGAGATGCCACTATTGCTATTAGTGGTCCGGTTCAAAAACACTTAGTCGATGATTTTTCTGTTGAGCCTGAACGCGTCATGTTGATCCCGCATGGGATAGACATTGATTTTTTTCGAACGCAGATCAGCCTGGAAAAACGGCATGCCATTTTAGACAATTTAGAATTTCCAAGAGACAGTCAAATCATTGGGACTGTAAGTCGTTTAGTGCCCATTAAAGGAATAGATCATCTGATTCGAGCAATGGATAAACTACGCGATAAATTGCCGCATGCCTGTTTGGTCATCGCAGGAGATGGTCCACACCGTTTGGAACTTGAACAGTTGGTGCGGGATGAAGGGTTAACGAAGAATGTGCGTTTTGTGGGCGCTATGGCTGAAACAGCGGAGTTGTTGGCACTCATGGATGTGTTTGTGTTCATGCCCTCTACGCAAGAAGGTTTTGGCTTAACCTTGCTAGAAGCTATGGCAAGTGGTTGTCCGGTAGTGGCTATCAAACGAGGGGTAGGGGCTGAATGGGTGTTAGATCAAACACGACCGATTCAGACAGTCCCTCCTGAAGATCCTGTTGATTTGATGCAAGCGATTTACGACATGTTGAAAGATCGGGAGAAAGCAAAAAAACTGAGTGAGGAAGCCTGCCAGTGGGTCAGAGATTACAGTAGCTCTGAAAGAATGATGGACACCGTTGAGAATTTGTATCAAAAATTGATCGATAATAATGCTGAACACGCTCGTCATTCTTCCTAATTGGTTTGGTGAAGTATTATTTGCAGAACCTTTTCTGCGTACTCTTTACCAAGATGGAAAGCATGAGGTAACCGTTTTAGGTTGGCCTCAAGCTGAGATTGTTCTAAAGAATCATCCGGCTGTCAAAGCTTTCATTCCCTTTGATGAAAAAGGGCGAGACCGCTCGTTGTTTAAGAAGTGGCAGTTGTCAAAAACTTTAAAATCGCATCACTTTGATGTGGCTTTTATTCTACGACCGAGTCTTTCCCGTACTTTTTTGCTTAAGCTCGCAGGAATACCCAAGCGGGTTGGTTTTGCACACAATAAAAGTCAAAAATTGCTGACGGATTTTTTTGAACCCGCAGACTCCCAAAGGCATAAAGCTGAAGGTTACCTTAAGCTATTGAATGCAATTGGTCTTTCAGCTACACCCTCTGATTATCGCTATTTTGTCAGCGATGCTGAACGTCAGGCTGTAGAGGCTTTTGCTTTGCCAGAGAAATTTATTGTTTTGCATGCAGGCGCAAATTGGGATCATAAACGGTGGCCCATACAAAGATTCATTCAGTTGGCAGAATATCTTCAAAAAGAATTCGAGTATGAGATCGTTTTCACAGGTGCAGAAGCAGATAGAGCTGAAATTGAAGTAGCTGTGGCTGGGATGGCAAAACAACCTAGAGTTTTAGCCGGAAAAACCAATATTCGAGAGTTGGGCGCTTGCATTGAAGGCTGTCAGCTCTTTGTATCCAATGACACAGGCATCACTCATATAGCGGCTGCGTTGGATAAACCTGTTGTGGCTTTATTTGGCCCGACTTCGCCTGCATTCACTGGTCCCATGGGCGATGGTGAGCGTGTCACGGTTTTGCATAAACCAGATGCTTGTCCTGAAATCCCTTGTTTTGATCCACAAGGGGATCACCCTGGAATGAAAAGCCTTTCGGTTGATGAGGTTCTGGCAGCTTGTTTGAAAACGATAGCTAAAGATAAGTGAACTGTATGGATTTTGAAGAGGTTACATCTTAATGAAACGCATCATTATTATCGGGCCGTCAAATATCGGTGACGGGGTCTTGGTTATGGATGTGATTGCAGCGGTGTGCCGCACTTATCCGGATGCGCAAATTGGTTTGGTTGTAGGTGAACGGGCATCAATGTTGTTTGACCAGGACGAACGCATTCATCGGCTGTGGGCGATTGATACATTTGAAGGGGCTTTGGGTCGTATTAAATTGCTTATTGAATTGATGCAGTATCGTGCTGAGGCTTGTGTGGATTTGCGTGGCACAGCATTTCCGCTGCTTTTAGCGCCTAAAGTGTTTTGGCGGTATCTCAAGCAACCTCCTAAAAGGATTGTGCATATGCACAAACGGCATTTGTGGAAGCTGAGCCATCAATTACCAGAAGCAGCGGCGTCAATGGATAAAAAAGATAAGCCCAGCTTGTGGCAATCTGCATCAGATACTGAACGTGTGAATCAGCTTTGGTCACGGTGGCGACTTTCATCTGCTTTGCCTGTCATTGTCATATGTCCTGGTGCGCGTAGTCATATCAAACGGTGGACTGTAGAAGGTTTTGCTCAAGTTGCGGATCGTTTGATTGAAGAGCATGAAGCCCAAATAATTTTCTCAGGAGAGATTGCAGAAAAAGGAGTGATTGATGACGTGATGGAGTTGATGACCAAGCCTGCGTATAGTGCTGTCGGTATGCTGACGGTGCGTCAACTTGCGTGGGTAATGCATCGGGCCACACTGGTGATTACCAATGACTCTGCTTCACTGCATTTGGCTTCTAATGTATCCACTCCAACGGTGGCCATTTTTGGTCCTACAGATGCGACTCAATATGGGCCGATTGCGCCGCATCATCAAGTACTGCGTCGTCAATTATTTTGTTCGCCCTGTAAGGTTGCTCTATGTGCGTACAACCATGAATGTATGCGCTACATTTCGGCAGATGAAGTCTATGCAGCGGCAGACACTCTGCTGCATGAGGTTGAGCGTGTCTGATTTGGACTGCAAAGCCCCTCAACGCATTTTGTTGATTCGCCTAGACCGTATGGGCGATGTCATTTTATCTACGCCTGTGATCCGTGCATTACGCCAGGCTTATCCCAAAGCTTTTATTACGATGTTGGTCCGACCAGCCTGCGAAGATCTGGTGGCGTTTCACAAAGATTTAGATGAATGGTTGGTTTACGATAAAGACGGAGCACACAAAAACTTTTTCAACACACTCAAATTTTCTCGTCATTTAAAACGCTTTCAATTCGATACGGCTTTAGTCTTACATCCCAGCAATCGCTCACATTGGCTTCCGTGGTTGGCCGGTATTCCGCAACGTATTGGTTATGCGCATAAAAATGCTTATCTACTCACACATGCGTTAGCTCATGCCAAACAAGAAGGGGATAAGCATGAGGCTGAATATACTTTGGATATGCTGAAGGTATTTGGATTAAATCCAGAAAAGCCGCAACTTTCTATACCTGTGCGACGTGAAGCTAAAGACTTCATCGAAGCCCTGTTGCATGAGAAAAATGTTAAAGCAGACAAAAAGCTGGTGGTGGTGCATCCTTCAGCGAGTTGTCCTTCTAAGCGGTGGATGCCTGAGCGTTTTGGTCAGGTTGCTGACCGATTAGTCAAAGAATGTCATGTACAGGTCTGCATTATTGCAGGTGAGCCAGATCGAGATTTTGCCATTGCTATGCAACAGGCTATGCAATCACCAGTGATTAATTTAGCAGGGCTATTGAGTGTGGGGCAATCGGCCGCGCTACTTGAACGGGCTGATATGCTGTTGTCAAATGATTCGGGTCCTGTGCATTTGGCAGCGGCGGTGGATACGCCTGTGGTGGCTATTTTTGGTCGAGACCAACCGGGACTTTCGCCTAAGCGTTGGGGGCCATTGGGAGATCAGCATAAAATCCTGCACAAAGATGTGGGGTGCGAAACGTGTCTGGCCCACAACTGCACGATTGATTTCAAATGCTTGACGGAACTTTCTGTCGATGAAGTCTACGCAGCCTGTCAGCAACTTCTGGGAGTGTTTTAAATTAGTGGGTGTCCCCGGAAGTCCACACGTGATACAATTTGCGCGTGTAAAATCGTCGTAAACCACAACGCTAGGTTTTCCCTCGAGGTCATTAATGAGCCTTCAAAAGCTTTCTGCCCACATCACCAATTTTAAAAACTCACATATTCTCGTCATCGGCGACCTGATGCTCGATGAATTTATTTGGGGTAAAGTGAATCGGATTTCTCCCGAAGCGCCTGTACCCGTTGTGTGGGTGAATTCTGAATCGAGAATGCCGGGCGGCGCTGCGAATGTCGCTACCAATATCCGAGCTTTAGGTGGCAAAGTCACTGTGGCGGGCATTGTAGGGCAAGATACACAGGGTGAAGATTTAGTACAGGCACTCAGAAAACAAAAAATTGATGCGGATTGTATTTTGCACACGACGCGACCGACCATTGTCAAAACACGTGTCATTGCAGGCACTCAACAAGTGGTGCGTGTAGACCGTGAAGATGCGACCCCTTTAAAGCCTGCGCAGGTTCAGAAGGTCATTGATGGCATCAGTGCCAAAATCAAGAATGTCGATGCGGTGATTTTAGAAGATTATGGCAAAGGCTTGATCACACCCAAGTTGATAGAAGCTGTGATTGCCTTGGCCAAAAAGCACAACAAAATCATCACTGTGGACCCCAAGAAAGAGCATTTTGATTTGTATCAAGGAATCACGTCTATGACTCCTAATCGCGCAGAGGCCGAAGAAGCATTGGGCCAGCCCTTACTCAATCAGGCTCAAATTGAAAAGGGGGCTAAAACACTACTCAAGCGACTCAAAGCAGAATCCTTACTGATCACTTTGGGTGAAGATGGCATGTGTCTGGTCGGTAAAGGGAAACCTGTTTTTATTCCTACGGTAGTTCAAGAAGTTTATGATGTGGCGGGTGCTGGAGATACGGTCATTGCTGCATTCACGCTGGCTTTGGCTGGTGGGGCTTCGTTTTTAGAGGCAGCTCAGCTATCCAATTACGCAGCCGGTGTGGCCGTTGAGAAGTTAGGTGTGGCTACAGTTTCTCCTGCTGAGCTGAAATTGCGTATTGAAGAGGCGCTTAAAAGTCCAAAGAAAGCCCATTGATGCAGGTGTTAGCGGTCATTCCAGCGCGGTATGCTTCCACTCGATTTCCAGGTAAGCCCCTGCATCCCATTGCAGGAAAACCGATGATTCAACACGTGGTCGAGCGTGTTTCAAAGGCTCCAAGTGTAGACAAAGTTCTGGTTGCTACAGATGATGAGCGGATTGTAGATGCTGTGCAAGCTTTTGGGGGAGAGTCGGTTATGACAAATCCAGAGGCTCCAACAGGCACAGACCGTATCGCTGAGGTGGCTCAAAAAAGTGATGCACGCGTGATTTTAAATGTTCAGGGCGATGAGCCTTTGATTCATCCAGATTCTATCGAACAATTGGCCGCTTATTTGCTGCAGGCACCTACTGTTCCCATGGCTTCTCTGATGAGGCCAGGCAATCCAGAACAGGTGTCTGATCCTAATGTGGTGAAAGTGGTGACGAATGAGGAGGGGTTTGCTCTCTACTTTTCGCGAGCAGGCATTCCTTATGACCGACAGCAGGGAGCCGCTGCCCAGAATTGGTTTCAACACATCGGAATCTACGGATACCAGAGGGAATTTCTGCTGAAATATACCCGACTTGCGCCAACCATGCTAGAATCAACAGAATCCTTAGAACAACTTCGTGCCCTTGGGCACGGGTATTCCATACAAATGCTGGTGACAGCACATGAAAGCTTGGGGGTGGACACCCCTGAGGATGTCGCACGTGTAGAAGAACGCATTAGGACGAGTGAATCGAATTTATGACGAAATACATTTTTGTGACAGGCGGTGTGGTTTCGAGTTTAGGTAAAGGGATAGCTTCGGCATCCATTGGTTTATTGCTCAAATCGCATGGACTGCGCATCACCAACCAAAAAATTGACCCGTACATCAATGTAGACCCTGGAACCATGAGTCCCTATCAGCATGGTGAGGTTTATG
>JAJDCC010000052.1 GCA_029261015.1 Candidatus Omnitrophota bacterium
GATCGGCTTCCAGTTCGGCTGAGCGCGCATAAGACAGTTGTGCGGCTTGAGACCCAATGCTCACACCTGCCATAGCATCGGAACTTTGAGTGGCGATGGTGGCTAACTGGAGCAGTTGTAAGCCAATGCCTGTTTGATAGCGATTCGCTGAATGACGAGCCGTTACATGGCCGATTTCATGGGCCAAAACGCCAGCCCACTCATCCTCACTGTCAGCGGCTTCAATCAAACCTTCAAATATAAAAATGTACCCACCCGGCAAAGCAAACGCATTGATTTCATCTCCTTCCACGACAGTGAAGGTATACACAATCTCTTGCCTATCTGATACAGCTGCAAGCTTTTGACCGGCAGCAGACACTTTTTCTTGGAGGTCATAATCAGCAATAGGGGGATATTCTTTAAGGACACGTTGGGCAATTTTACGCCCCATGTCGACTTCGCGCGATGTCGATACCATGCTGATTTCTTCACGCTGAGTCGCAAGGTTATAGCTGCGCGAAACGCATCCGCTGACCAAAAAAAACAGGAGTAAGGCATAGAGAGTTTTATTCATAAGGTAATGCTGTTGAGTGAAATGCCAAAATTTTGTAAAGTCCGTTCAAGTGCAGGTACAAAAATCACCATAAACAAAACAGAAAGGAAAAACAGAATGAGGACAAAGGCGCTCCAAGCCTGTTTGGATGCGCGTGAAAATTTAGGGCTCTGCCATAACATAGGCAAGGCCATGGGGCCAATGCTAAGCAGCATGACAATGACATACCATTTTTTTTCACCAGAGAGTAATGAGGAGCTGTTTCCATTAGCAAATTGGTAAGCGTCAGAAATGGCCGGAATCCAAATGAGCAAATACACGATACTTAATAGCAACACGGTGAAGTGGGACCGACACACTTGAGGACCAACGGCAGCTAAAAGCACACCCGTCCAGACACCAATGCTCATACAGACCAAGGCTGTGCCTTTGGCGGTGTCCTTATTTTTCCATTGTCCCAGGCCTGGAAGTAGCAAAGATAGGCAGGCTGAAGTCAATCCATTGTGCATATTCATCTCTTGAAACTGACTATAGCACAAGGACTTAAGCTTGTCAGGGGTGTGTGAGTAAACGCAAATATGATATGATGTGGGGTCTTAAAGCAACCTAACAAGAGATGAATTGCATGCGCGTATCCCTTTTAAGTTTGATAGCCGTTTTGATGCTGACTTACGGATGTGAGTCACCGCAACCAACATCGACCCCGAAGTCTTCAGAAGAGGCTCAAGCTGTCTCTGAGCCGACTACTGCTCCCGTCCAAAAAGCAGCTGCGGTGGTTCCTGTGGTTAAGGAACAGGCTGAAATGATCATTGATTTTGAAGAGCCGGGCCGAAAGAACAGTTTGGGAGGAGAATGGGGCGCTTGGGACAGTCATCCTGGCGATCCTTCATCAGGGACGGAAGCCAATGTGGTGACACTTGAAGGCATTGAAGGGCAAACGCAAGCCTTAAAGATGAGTTACACCGCAACCTGCGAAGGCGTATGTGAAAGTGGTTTGTGGATGCGTATGATGTATTTCGATGCTTCGCCTTTTACCCATTTAGCTGTGGATGTGAAAGGAGACCCTGAGGCAGGGCATACGGATATTGTGAAACTGGAGTTGAAGAAGTACAAGCACGGCTCGACGACCGAACAGATTTCGGGTACCTCCCGCATTAAAATCACCGATGAGTGGCAAACAGTGCGCATTCCTTTAAATTCCATGACGGGTTTGTTTGACTTCTCAAATGTGGAGACATGGAGCAATCCCTCCGTTAGCCGTAAAGACATTTTTGAATTCGTGATCAATTTTCACAATCGGTTGGTGTCTGTTCCTGAAGGCACGGTTTATTTCGACAATATTCGTTTTGTGGATACGGGCGATGCAGGTCCCTCTCCTTTAGATTCACCTCCACGAAAGGGTGAGAAAACGCCTACAAAGCTTGAAGGTGCTGAGTTTGCGCAATTCTTAGCAGCACGGCTTCAGGGATTCCCCGAAACGATCGACATTAGAAAAACATTTCCTGCCGATGATCATGAGTTTCTGATGCAGGTAGCCAAAGACACTTGGCGTTTCTTCGATGAAATTGTGGATGCTGAGCATGGCTTGCCTTTAGATACTATTCAGTTGGGCATTGATCAGCCGATTGATGACACGACCATCATTGGCGACTACACCAATGTGACCAATATCGGTATTTATTTGATGTGTTTGGTTTCGGCCGTAGATTTTGATTTTATCTCGCATGAAGACGCCCGTAGTCGTCTGCAATTGACTCTCAACACCCTTGAGAAAATGGAAGCTCATGAAAGCGGTTTTCTCTACAACTACTACGACACGACGACGATGGAGCGGACCAGTTATTTTGTCTCGTTGGTGGATTCGGGTTGGCTGACAAGCGGATTGTATGTCGTGCGAAGCGCGTTTCCTGAATTGACGCCTCAAATTGAACGGTTATTGGCTGAGCGTAATTTTGAATTCTTCTACGACTCAATGGACCGTCAAATGTGGCATGGCTATTATGACAATATGAAAGTGTATGCCGATTATCATTATGGTCCTTTGTATTCAGAGCCCAGAGCGATCAGCTATATGGCGATTGCACGAGGTGAAGTGCCCATGGAGCACTGGTTTGAAGGGATGACGCGTACCTTTCCTGAGAGTTTTTCTTGGCAGGAACAAAAGCCGCATAATCGCGTTGAACGAACGACTTTGGGGCACACCTATTTCGGAGGCCATTACACGTGGAAAGATCTCAATTATGTGCCAAGTTGGGGCGGTTCTGCTTTTGAAGCGTTGCTGCCGACAATGGTTCTAGATGAACAAGGATTATCCCCTAAGGGGTTGGGGCTTAACGATCTCAATCATGCCATAGGTCAACAACGGTATGCCATGGAAGAACTCGGCTATCCTGTCTGGGGTATGTCGCCAAGTTCTGTGCCTGAAGGTGGCTACAGTGAATATGGGGCGACGAGTTTTGGTACCAAGGGTTATCATGTAGGGGTGGTGACACCGCATGCCAGTGCGCTGGCTTTAGATTTTATTCCCAAGGAAGCAACGGATAATTTGCGTAAGCTTGCCGAGTTGTATGACATTTATGGCCCGTACGGTTTTTATGATGCCGTGACTGTAGAAACAGGTTTGGTGGCCAAGAAGTATTTGGCATTAGATCAGGGCATGATTTTGGTTGCACTGAATAACTATTTCAACGACGGTTCTATTCGCAAACACTTTCATGCGCATCCTGATATGAAGTCAGTGGAAATGATGTTATCTGAAGAAGATTTTGGTTTGCTACCTGCAACTGAATAACCCAGGGTAAATGACGCTACAGACCATTTTTGGGATGTGTCGATGAAATTACAGCACAAGCTTACGCTGTGGTTTTTGGCTATTGCTCTCTGTGTCGGAGGGGTTAATTTAGTATGGATACTGCGTGCGCGTAGTACCCAGGCTCACTTTGATCAATTCGCCAACCAAACAACCCCCACTTTAATTGCGCTTGGCCAAATGAAGGCGGCTAGCATGCGCATGTTTAAAGAGTTATATCATGATGTGCTTACAGGCTCAGATGCGCTCAATAACCTTTCTCCATCCGTTGCAGAACAAACCTCTAAGCAGCTCAGTGTCTTTGAAGAAAATTTCGAAGAAGCGCATCAGCAGTACCAACAATGGTTATCTGTTTTTGAAGGCTCAGCTGATGCGGTTAAGCGTGGTACGTATGTCAAATTACTTAGACGTACTCAGGATGAGTTGTATGAGCAAGGACAGGCAATTATTTTAGCTGTGCGCAGTGGCAATATCGATCAAGCCCAATTAACGGTTCGTGCAGAACTTCCCCTGATTGAAGAACGATTCCTTTCTGTTATAGACAAAGCGATTGCTCAAGAAGTGCTCACTCTCAAAGCTTCCAAAGAGGCTGTTGAGCGTGAGGTGGATCAAACGACACTGACCAGTCTTGTTGGTGCACTGATTGTGGTTTTGGTGGCTGTGGCACTCGGGGTATTCATTGCAGGGTCTGTGGCCAATCCGATCATCAAACTCTCTTCAGATATTTTGTACATGGGTAAAGATCTCAGTAGGCGCACGCGTGTGCGGTCTAATGATGAAATCGGAACCCTGGCGCATGCGCTTAATGAAATGGCCGAAACGCTACAACAAACAACGGTATCCAAACGCTACGTGGATCGCATCATCACCTCTATGGTTGATGCGTTGCTGGTCACTGATCCGGATGGCATTATCCGTTCTGTGAATCAGTCAGCAGAAGTACTCTTAGGGCGCAACCAAAGTGAGTTAGTGGAACGCCCACTTGTCAATTTTTTCCCTGAAATCAAACGCCCCAATCAAACCAACCACAACACTGAAACAACGTGTGTGCATGCCGGCGGGGATGTGGTGCCTATTTTATTTTCATCTGCGCCTATGCTTAATGAATCGCAGCAAGTCGAAGGCATGGTGTGTATGGCTTTAGATATCACAGAGCGTAAACATGCAGAAGAAGCCCTTAAGCGGGCTTATAGCGATTTGCAACAAGCGCAGCAACAACTTGTGCAGTCTGAAAAATTATCTGCGTTGGGTCAATTCTCAGCGGGCATTGCTCATGAAGTGAAGAATCCTTTAGGCATTGTATTGGGTGGGGTAGAGTTTTTAGAGCAAGGCGATTCGGTAACGGCTGAGGAACGTGATGAAAGTTTGAGTATGATTCGCAGAGCCGCTGAACGCGCAAACACCATTGTGCAGGATTTACTCAAGTTTTCACGCCCATCACAATTGTCTAAAGAAAACATAGACCCTAGAGAGCTTATTGAAGAAACCGTAGAGTTATTAAAACACAGCGGTAGTTTGAAAAAGGTGTCGCTTGAAACAGAATTTTCGCATGGTGATGCACAAATCTTGGTCGACAGGAATCAACTGCAGCAAGTGTTGCTCAATCTGATGATGAATGCGGTGGATGCCATGAGCCCGGAAGGTGAAGTGTCTGCTATCGATAAAATTAAAGCGATGGCCAGTCGGCCTACGGGTGCGGCTAAAAAATCGGCTCCCACAGCTACCCGACATTCAGGGCTTTTGATTGTGCGTTCTATGGCAGTTTCAGGGGATGAACCGCAATGCATCATTGAGGTTGAAGATAATGGAGAGGGCATTAAGCCGTCTGATTTAGAACATTTATTTGAGCCTTTCTTTACGACAAAGCGCGAACGTAAAGGCACGGGTTTAGGTTTATCCATTTCTAAAACGATTGTAGAGAGTTTAGGTGGCAGTATTGAGTTTCAAAGTGAAGTGGGTCAGGGTACAGTGGCACGAATCACTTTACCTAGATATGTGAGTGCACGATAAACAACGAAGACTAATCCCCATGGCAAAGAAACAAAAGCTCAAGATCAGAGACCGTTATATCAACATCATCAAACGCACCAACCCTTGGATGGTATTGCGTTTTTTGGTGATCACCATTGCTTGTTTTCCTGTATGGATTTGGGTCGTGCTTTTCAGTTATTTGCATTCTCTGCGTTGGCGCCAACCGAAAATCGGTTTGGATTTAATGAAACGGCATTCTTTGGCATTCAGTAATCTGGTCAAAGAAGGGCAGCCTTTGCCGGCACCTAAAGTGACTGTGCTTTCGGGAGGCATCAGTAATCTCAGTTTGTTATGGGAAATTAACGATGCGCAAGGCAATGTGCATGAGTATTTCGTCAAAGTCTTTTTGCCGCTGGGTACTTTTTGGGCCTGGATTTGTCCTATCGTAAGTCCGTTTCCGGATGTGTACGCTAAGCTCTCTCATGAACGCATGTCCATGGATGTGGTGTTAAGGACACATTTAGCTGAGCATGGAGCGCATGTCGCCAGGTTAGTTGCATTTGATCCGGTAAAAAAAGTGATGGTGACGGAATTCCTCAAAGGCCAGATGGTTGACCAACTACTGGGTGAGGTGGATAAGAGCGGAGAGTTGAGTGAATTGGCTAAAACCGTTGTGCAGCAATGTGGAGCCGGTTTGGCTAAGGCGCATCAGGCGGGGGTGTGTCTGGTCGATGCCCAGCCTGCTAACTGTATGTGGGTGCCGGACCAGGAAAAGGTCTATTTCCTAGACCTTGAATTCAGTTCGCGTTGGGACCACCGGGTGTGGGATATGGGCTTTTTCATGTGTTATATGAAGGCTCGGGTTCCTGGCCCGCTTGGCAAAACGCTACGAAAGCTTTTTTTGGACAGCTATGAGGCTGAAAACCCTGTAGATTGGGCCGGAATCGCCGAAACCGACAAGCTGCTGAAAGAGTATGTGCCTGTTTTTCAGTGTATTCTAGCGCTGAGGGAATTCACAGCTGAAGAGCTGTTTGAGGAATTTCTCACCTAAGCCAGGTTCCTCAGGAACAAAATTCTACCATTAAAAATCACCCATACAGTACATTGCTTGATGTTATAATATCACATCAATTTGGCGGGGGGACAATGTCTGTCCATCCTGCATATCTGATCTTCCATTTGATAGGTTGAAGAAAAAGTTTAGTGAGTTCCTCTCTGCTTTTATTCCCATGCATAGGAAGACACTACGGTGAATTTGTGTCTGTTAGTGATGCGCAGAGTGTCGCGCATAAAGAACGAAATGCTTTTTAGTGAGATGAAGTAAGCGTAATTCTGGCAGCAAGACAGTAAGAGATCTGAGTTGGCACAGCAATTGCTTTAATGACGTGCATAAGGAGTAAGCAAACAATGCGATTTCAATTAGGTGTACAAGTTTTATTAGCTATGGTGGTTTCACTGGTGGGTGTCACACAAGCTCAGTCGGCTGAAACAGACAGCGATGTTTACCAGCAACATTTAATAGCTACCTTAATGCACGGCAATGTTGCCAATATGCATGGGCAAAATACCTTGGCGTCTCCTCAGGCCGCTTCTCCTGAATTTCCAGATACAGATATTGCCGTAGACGCTACAGAAGAATTTGTCGAGCAAACAACTGTCTACAAGGAAGACAGTGTGGCTTCCACGACAAAGATGCCCCTTCAGCCTACTAACAAAGCTTTACCCTCCCAGGATGTTTTTGAATTAAAAACGCCAGCGCCGATGTTGGGTGCCAAACCTTTGCCGGTTCATGAGAAGCTTTTTCGTTTAGGGCCAGGGGATGAAATTCAAGTGACGGTTTGGGGGTATCCTGAACTTTCTGAAAAAGTAGTTATCCTTCCTGATGGAACCGTGTCTTATCCTTTATTAGGGATGTTTGTCGCAAGTGGTTATACGGTTGGTGATCTCTCAGAAGCGATGCAGACCGCTTTTGCTAAGCACATTCAATCACCCCAGGTCAATGTCTCCATTGTTCAAATGCGTGGCCGTCGTTTTAGTATTACAGGTGATGTGCGTCAGGCCGGAACTTATCCTTTATGGGGTGAGAATGTGATGGTTTTAGAAGGCATTGCACAAGCAGGCGGATGGAATTCATCGGCTCTTTTAGAAACAGCTAAAATTTATCGAGTGAATGCGCGCAACACAACCGATGTGATTGAACTGGATTTGCGTGATCTGTTAAACAACCTGAGTGGAAGAGAGCAACCCTTATTGCATCCCGGTGATGTGGTTCACATTCCCAGTCAAGCTGATCAACGCAAGATTTGTGTGTTGGGTCAAGTGGCACAACCGGGTTTATATCCGATGACGCGTGATATGACTGTGGTTGAAGCCTTGAGTGCTGCAGGTTGGGTGCAATCTTCAGCGGGTATGAAAAGTGTGATTATTGCTCGAAGAAAAGCTAATGGCGAGCATGAGTTCTTTACAGCTAATGTACACCGCGCTGTGAAGAAACAAGACTGGTCTCAGCATTTGCCATTACTTCCTGGTGACATTGTGTTTGTTCCAGAGAAGTTTATTTCTAAGATGGCAGGGGTTGTGAAGATGTTTACTTCAACGGTAGAACCGGCAGCAAATACTTATTTACGTACGTATGATGCAACGGATCCTGCGACAGTATTAATTAATCGGTAGCGTGAATTGGTAGATAGCGAGATATTTGTGGGAGCGTTGTATGAGTCGCATAATGAGCAAGTTGAGTGTTATATCTGAAGCAAGGCGCAAAGCCGAAGATCGCAAACGCGAATCTGCTAAGGAAGAAGATAAGCCTGAGCAGAGCGCTACTGAGTCGACGGTTAAGCGAGTTATGCCTTCGGGTACACGCGCAGAACGTGTAGCTGCAGAAGAACCTCGTAAGCCCGTTGGGGCTTCCATTGTACGACGTGTGAGTAGCAAGTCTTCCAAAGTGGAAACGCCAACTTTAGTCGCATCGATTATTGATTTGATAAAAACGTATCAGAAACCACTGACAACAGCTGTGTCAGTGGTTTTTCTGATTGTCCTACTGGGTAGTGTGCTCAAACCGCCCATTTATGAATCTTCGGCCCGTATCGAATTTGCTAAAGACAACATTCAGAATGAGTGGGATCTTTTGATAGATGAGACGCGCAATGTTGATTTTGAAGAACAGGTGCGCAGTCGTGCGGTACTGGAACCGGTTTTAGTGAATCTAGGCTGGTTTCCTCCAAAGCGCAAAAGATCCAATGAGCCTAAGGTGCTTACTGAGACCCAAAAAGAGCGCATCCTCAATCAAATGCTGAATAACTTTCAGCGAGGTTTGGTGGTTGAGCGTATTCGTCATTCAGGGGTATTGCGCATTACGTATTATCACAAATCACCCGCAGTGGCTGCTGAAGCAGCCAATCTTGTGGCAGCTTCTTTTATTGATTTCAACCGCAATCAAGCGGTGCAAAAGGCCAGTCTGCATGTGGCGGCTATGGATCAGGAACTCAATACCCTAAAGAATGAACTGGAAACCATTGTCGAAGAACGCAAACAATTTTTACTGGCTAATGGTTGGGATCATTATGAGAGTGAGTTAGCACGTGTTCAGTCCCGAGTGTCAGACCTTAAAACGAGTATTCGGGTATTAGAAGATACCGTCTCTTCTTTAGGTGCTGCAGTAGATACCATTGATCCTCAAATTTTGGAGACCTTGAAGAAGAGCGGGGGGTCTATGAGTTCTGAATCCTCGTTAGATGATTTGCGTAAGCAATTAGCCGACGCAGAATCTCGGTTGTCTCAGATTCGAGGGCGCTATTTACCAGATAATCCTTTAGTGATGCAGGCTGCACGTGAAAAATCGACATTAGAAGCAGCACTCAGTGTTCAGGCCAAAGAACGCAAACAGGCTCTTGAGGAGCAATTGCTTTACCAGCAACTTCGTTTGCGGCGTTTGATGGAGGCCAGTCCTCAGGCTAAAGCATTTGAAGCTGCCATTATCAATGCAGAAACACAGTATCAGGAGCTGCTTGATAAAAAAGCTCAAGCCCGGTTGTCAGTCAGTTTGATGAACCAACCGTCTAAAGATTTTGGCAGTTTACGCATTTTAGATTCAGCTGTTGCGCCTGAACGTAAGTCAGGCATAAAACGCATTATCAAGGCGTCTATTGGCGCGTTCTTAGTCAGTGTATTTGCATTTTTAGTCATGGTGATCTTATTGCGATACTTAGTGTCCTCAAAGAAATCGCCACGTTCGATACTACAGCAATTAGGAAAAACCTTTTCCTATGATCCTAGCGGCACTGCACCCACAGCAATGCAAAAGGATCCGCAAGGCGTTTTAGAGTTTTTAGGAAAGTACGTCGCTAAGATTCGCCAGTACCAAAAGAAGGGATAGTCCCCTCGATGGACTCCAAGTCTCCTTTTCGATTCAAAGCTTTGCTGGGCTATATCAGCCAATACATCAGTGCTACTTATCTGGCTCAAGGATTAGGAGCTGTGCGTGGTTTTGTGAATGCTAAGTACTTAGGCCCTGAAAATTATGGGTTTTGGGGTTGGCTGATGTTTTTGATCAGCTTTGGCTATTTTTTGCATGGTGGCGTTCAGGAAATCATGATCAAGGAAGTTCCTGCCTATCAGAGCAAGGGACGCCATGATTTGGCGAGTAAATCAGCGCAAACGGCATTCACTTTTTTGGTGCTGATGTTAAGCATTGCAACGCTTTGTTTGTGGGGTATTTCTTTTACCTTTTCAGAGTCGACCCCTGAAATGATGCGATGGGGGTGGCGTGTAGCCGGTATTGTGCTTCCTTTAGAAGTGCTTTTTGCTTTCGAGCAAGTGGTTGTGCGTTCTGATGGAAAGTTCGGTCACCTGAGTCGGGGTTTATTGATTGGCAATAGCATCAGTTTGGCACTGACTTTTTTGTTGGTCATTCGTTTTGGTTTGGTGGGTGTGTTCTTTGTAGCGATGATCAGTCCTGCTGTGGGGTTGGCTTATTTGCGGAGCAAGTCTTTGTATGCCTGGCGCCTGAATTGGGATTGGGTCAAAATTCGATCGATGCTTAAGGCCGGATGGCCTATCTTGGCAATGACACTGATTTTTTTGGCAATCTCTTGGGTAGACCGAGTTTTGGTCATCCATTTCGTAGGCATGAAGGGGCATGGGTTCTATGCTGTGGGCGCAATGTTGACCTTCATTTGTTTTTTGTTTCCTGAGAAAATTGCTGCTGTCATTGAACCTAAATTGCATTATGATTACGCTCACTCTGAACAAGCATCACGAGTGCAGAATCATCTCTTGCTGTTGCTAAGAGGAGTCTCATTGGTAATGCCATTGGTGTTGGCTGTTGTGAATCTAGTGATTCCCATCATTGTGCAGCATTGGTTGCACGAATATGAGCCTGGAATTCCAGCTATGCGTATTTTGGTGTTGTCGAGTTTCTTCCCGGGCATCATTGTGTGCACCAAATCATTTTTGGTGGCCTTAGGCAAGCAGCAAAAAGTATTGCCCGTGTATGCTGTGGCTGTTGTGTTGAATATTGCTTTGAGTTATAGCTTGGTGACCCAGGGTTATGGTTTGGTCGGTATTGTTTTAGGCAGTGCAGCAGCTTATGTGTTTTGTGGTTTAGTGCTCTTAATGTATTCACTGAGATTACTCAGTTGGGCCTGGCCACGTGTTTTGATGCAAACGGTGAGTTTATGTGTGCCCTTTGCTGCGATGTTTTTATTAAGCGTCACCGTTGGTGGCGGTGTTTTTCAGCAAGAGCATACTTCGTGGCAGAGTCCTTTGGGTTATGCCTCAATTGCATTGGCTCTGACTGCTTATGCAGGGGGAGTGGTGTGGTGGGGTGTGCGTCAAATTCGCCTAAGGCGATTAGCGCCACCTGTTGAGTTGGTGCCAGCTGTATGAAATTAGCACTCAATAGAGAAGTGGGATTGAGTGTCGTGTTTGCCTTGGTAGCAGGTATTTGGGGCCTGCTCATGGTGATGTCTTTGAAAATGGGTGTTTTGTTGGGATTGGCTTTGGCAGCGGGGTTCATCTTGTTGCGTAATCCGTCATTAGGGTGGTATATCAGTTTGCCCATGCTAGTGGTGGTGGCCAATTATATTCCTCCATACCTGAGTGCGCCTTTGATTTGGATGACTTTGTTTGGTTTCATAGGCAGTTTTTGGATCAATCAGTGGAGCCATTACAAAAAAGTGGAGTGGTCTTATCCTGCATTGTGGTGGGGTATTGCCCTATGGATGGTGTGGGCAGGGATTTGTGGCTTTTTAGGTTTGAATTTTGTCAACAGTGTTAAAGAGTTAGCTCGATATACGATCTCATTTTTGGTATTGCTCACCTATTTGAGTTGGAGCAACACTTGTGAGCAATTGCGAAGGCGCTGGTATTTTTTGCTGGGCACGATCACTTTGGTGGCATTGCTTTGTATTGGGCAGTTTATTTTTCAATATGTAACAGGTGCTTGGCATTGGAACATGTTAGGCAAATACCCGCCGACAACCAGTGAGATGGGGGTATTCTTTGCTGCTGTGTTGCCCGTCGCTTTTGCGGTGCATTTTATTGATCGACGTATCCCTAAATGGGGACACTATGCGCTAGGCGTTATTTTACTTTTTGCTGTATACCTATCAGAATCACGGGCTTCTTTTTTGGCGGCTGTAGCGGGAATAGGGACCGCATATTTTTTAATCAGTCCAGTTAAGCGTAAGCAGACTTTTATTTTGTGTGGCGTTTTGGGAGTGGCAACACTTGTGATGTTGCTTTGGTTTGAACCGGCTACAAAAGATTTTCTTTTACATAATGTCACAGGTCGTGACCGTTTGTGGAAGGCAGCCCTTGAAGCTGCAGCACAAAGCCCCATAACAGGGATTGGTCCGGCGTCATGGTCACAGTGGTTTTCGAGTAACTATTTGATGGCAGAGTTTGTGATGGATGATCTGGCAGGCAATTCTTATGTGATGGCGCCCGAGTTATTACGGGGTGAAGCGCATCAGCTTTTTTTGACTAAGCTAGCTGAGACGGGTTGGCCAGGATTTTTTGGATTGATTGGGTTGTTTGTACTTTGGGGAAGGGCTGCATGGCAGCAATTTTCTCAATTAAAGCAAAGAGATTGGATGTATTTTGCCACAGCTGGAAGTATTGCCTCAATGTGTGGATTGACGGTGCTTTGCTTTTTTGAAAATGGACCCATCATCGGTAAAGCACGTGGCGGAGAAGTTTTGATTGTGTGGTTTATTGCAGCAATTCCTTTAATGGTAAATCGGTTAAATGCGAAGACTTAAAGATAAATTTTTAACATCACTCAGCGGACCGTTTGGTTTTGAGCTTGATCCTGCAACGCGTATTCTGGGATATCACAACGTGGGCGATCAATCTAATTCTTTGACGGTTTCAGCAGAAAATTTTCGCGCTCACATTGAATGCTTATTGGGTTTGGGTTTCCGCATTCTTTCTATGAGCCAATGGTACGCCTTATGTACTGAGCGTAACAGGATTCCGGATAAATGTGTGGTGCTTACTTTTGATGATGGATACCGCAGCATGCTAACAGAGGTTGCACCCATTTTGGAGGAATACGGAATTGAAGCCACGGTATTTGTGGTGAGTGATGCTGTGGGCACGACCAATGGGTATGACTTGTCTTTAGGCGCGCCAGAAATGCGTATGCTGGATTGGGGTGAATTGGCTGAGTTGCGTGAGAGAGGGTGGGATATCCAATCTCACAGTCGACGCCACTATGCGATGTCTGAGTTGAGTGATGAGCAGATTCGGGATGAGCTGACAGGAAGCCGGGCAATTTTAGAAGAACGACTAGGGGTTACGGTTAAGTTTTTCTGCTATCCCTATGGCGTGTTTAGAAAAAATACCATTGAGCTGCTTAAGAAGACAGGTTATGCAGCGGCAGTAAGTTGTTGGGCTGGTACAGTGAGTGAATGGTCTGGTCAAGACTTGTATCGTCTTCCACGCGTCATGATGGATGGCATTGAAGAAAAAGAAGATGTTGAGTTTCGTTTTACGCGAGCTTATCGGCGCTTGAGTGGTTTTGCTCAGTGGATGCGAAAAATGCGTGGGCTGGATTTAGAAAGTTATCCCGATGTCCATGAATCAGCCTTGTTAAAAAGGGTTCCATGAGCACGCCAACAAAAGTGTCGATTATTGTGCCAACGCTAGAGGGTGAGATAAGCCGGTTACGGGAGGCTCTATCAAAACAGACTTTTAAAGATTGGGAATTAGTGGTAGAGCAGGCAGTGCGTCCTGCGGCCCGTGCCCGCAACCAAGGGGCAGCTCGTGCGCAAGGTGAATGGCTGGTTTTTGTTGATGATGATGTGCGTTTCAATCATGATCGCGTACTTGAGCAGGTGGTGCAATTACTTGAGCAATCGGCACCTGAAGATGCTGTCAATGTGTTATGGGAATTAAGTCCTGAGGCGAACTGGGTTCAGCGGGCTCAGGTGGATATGCATTTTAGACCCAGTACGAAGGGAAAAGTAGAAACCCTTTCTTGGAAAGATGCCGGAACGGCTTGTTTTGCGCTACGTCGCTCTGCTTTTAAAGCTGTGGGTGGTTTTGATGACTCATTGATTTCTGGTGAAGATTGCGAATTGGCTTATCGTTTGCATTTAAAGGGTGGGCAGATCTTGGCACCAACGGATTGTCGGGTGGTGCATGAACCCGCCGATACTTTGTTGGGGGCTTTTAAGAAAACGCTTTGGTATGAGTGGGGAAATGCGCAAGTGATGTTGAAACATCCAGAATCACACTATCGCATCGGATTTCGTGGACCGATTCACATTGTGGTGTACTTAGCAGCGAGGACAATAGCCTTGATTCCTTTATGGTTCATTCGCATGTCTTATCATCATCGTAAACCCAGTTTAACGTTCAGACCGATTCAGGCGTGTTTGAGTTATGTGGGTGCTTGGGCCTATGGGCTTAGTTGGTGGAAGCACTCAGGGGTGCGCTCATGAAACGCATCAAAATCATGTATCTCATCACGGGTTTGAATATCGGTGGAGCTGAAACTTCTTTGGTGCAAACTCTAAAAGCTTTAAACACGCAACGATTCGAACCGATGGTGGTGTCTTTAGTGGGGGGTGTTTTAGAAAGTGAAATTGAGGCATTAGGCATACGCACACACAATTTGAAAATGCGTGGTAAATGGGATGTGTCGGTGTTTTTTGCTTTAGCTAAAGTATTAAAACAGGAAATGCCAGACATTCTACACACTCATCTCTACGATGCTGATCAATTGGCACGATGGGTTACCCGGTGGGTACCTGTGCCTTGTTTATTGAGTACCTTGCATGCCTATGAGCCCTTTCGCAAACAGTGGTTATGGAAGAAATTGGACGCAATGACTTTA
>JAJDCC010000053.1 GCA_029261015.1 Candidatus Omnitrophota bacterium
ATCTTCTCCCAATTCATCCCGCATAACCTTTTCAATTTCTTCACCTAAGATGCCCAGAATCTTGTGCTGATAATTCATCAACGTGGCATTCTCCGCATGCCGTGGGCGTGCTACATCAATCTTTTCAACCGCTCTAATCTGTCCGGGACGCGACGAAATCACATACACAACGTCTGCCAATCCAGTCGCTTCACGCACATTATGCGTGACAAAAAAAACGGTCCGTTTACTTTGTTGCCAAATCTCTAAAAGTTCTTCTTGGAGAACCATGCGTGTCTGCGCATCCAACGCACCAAAGGGTTCATCCATAAGCAGGATGTCCGGCTCCATCACCAAAGCACGCGCAATCGCTACGCGTTGACGCATACCGCCAGAAAGTTGATGCGGATACGATGTGGCAAATTTAGAAAGGTGCACGCGACGCACATAGTTCATCGCTCGTTCATGCGCTTCTTTTTTGGGAACTTTATTCATGACCAAACCAAAAGCCACATTGTCCAAAACATTCAGCCATGGAAACAACGCTGAATCCTGAAAAACCATCGCACGGCTTGAACTGGGTACCCCCACAGGCTTTCCATCAACCAAAACACTGCCTGAATCGGCTTTGTCCAAACCTGCAATCAAATGCACCAAAGTGCTCTTGCCGCAACCTGAAGGGCCTAATAGACACACAAAATCGCCGTCCTTCACTGTCAAGTTAACGTCTTTTAAGACCTCGACCTGACGCCCATGAGAACGGTACGTTTTGTTCACATTCTTGATTTCGACTTTAAAGGGTTTATCTGCCATATCTCTGGCTCGTTGCTCCTAAACAGCAAAACCCCTTTAAATCAATAAAGGGGTCTCGCACCTGATCATCAGTTTTATCTACTACTGACCTTCAGGCGCTTGAAACATCATCATAGCTACTAAGGAAATGGATCGTGTTCTGCTCATTTTATGACCTTCAGCTTCCCATACATGACTAGATTTGTCAATGAAAGATACACGCTCGTCTAGTTATACTTTACTAGTTTGGTAAGCTTTATTAAGCTCCTCCGTGGGAACCTCTTAGCCCTGCGCCAACTTAAGCGCATTCGGCAAAACAGCCTCCTGCCAAATACGCTCTAATTCCTGTTGAGATGCGTCTTCATGCAGCTTTTTCTGAACCCCAAAACGAGATAAATCGACATGCTTGTCAGGCAAAACCCCGTGTCGAGCTAAGCATTGTCTAGCACACTGTAGAGGACACCCATCTAGAACAAGCATTTTTCTTTCAGACTTTGCCGTTTTAACCAGAGGGCTCACATCGCCCCCCACACCAGAGATACAGGACATCTCAGCAAGTCTCTCCCTATCAAGACGCACCGCAAGACTATTTGCAGCTTGAGCAGCGCTCGAACATCCTGAGCAGCTATAAACTAAAGGCAGTTTTGAATAGCGCATGTCTCTGTTCGTCTTAGTGATGTCCACCGCAACAAGTTTGATACCGCTCAGCTGGAATATTTTCCATGGCGACAAAAACTGCAGCCACTTCTTCATCGTTAATCAAATCATCAATAGCGGGATACAATACTTGCTCTTCCTTGCGATTATGTGCTCCTAAAATTTCTAGCAGGGCACTTTCTTGCGCTCCACTATCTGGGTCCCCTTGACGTACTTTGTTATGAATGTTTTCTAGCAAAGCGCCTATTTGCCGATGCTCCTGTCTCATAACCACTGTCGGGCCCGAATCCTTAATTCCTGTTTTTGCTTCAAATATTGGAAACAGAACATCTTCTTCCCATACAATATGCCGTTTAAGCCCATTATTAAATTGCTTAAAGAACGGCTTAGCGTCTGCAACAGAGGGTTCTTTCTTCTGCTGAAATTGCTTAAAAATGACATCTAATCTTTGGTGATCGGCTTCAAAATACTGAGTGACTGCTTTAACCGCGTTCATATCGTCTCCTACTTATGTTTATTGCGCTTCACTAGATCTAATAAACTTAACTGCTTCAAATCTTTCAGAAGAGGCTTTTTACTTTTCATCCAATTATCATGCAAGGGACAGGGGGCTTTACTTGAACATAAAGATTTGCCCATCACACATGCATCAAAATAATCCTCACCTTCAACAGCTAAAACAATTTCCAATACTGCAATTTTTTCGGGAGGCTTAGATAAACAATACCCTCCAGTGCGACCTGAACCAGCCATCAGAATTCCATTACGAGAAAGCGCTTGTAGCGTTTTACGAGTGAAGGCTTCCGGAATTTTCGTTTTACGACAACAATCCTGCGCTGTAAATCGTGTGACCAACATCTCGGGATCTAAACTAGATAACAACCGCAACGCATACTCACACCCCTTGGAATACAATTTAAACATGGCTTTCCTTGTTCTTCTTAATCGACCATCCGCCCTTCAAGCCAAAAACAAACAAAGCTAAACCTACTGTCCCGAAAGCAAACAAAGTGTCTCCAATTACGCGCATCCAGCGTAAGGTGTCCATAAAATCACTCTGCAAAAAATCGCCACTACGTGCATACCAAAGTCCATGCTCTACACTTTGCCATGTTTGTATCAACCCGACAGGCAGGACGCTCAACATCACCATCAAAAACAAACCGATGTTAATGCTCCAAAAGCTAAACTTCAGCCACCCTTCCTTCCATTCAGAACGCACAGACATCGCCTTCAAACAAAACAACATCAATCCAATGCCCAACATGCCATACACACCAAATAGCGCCGTGTGCCCATGCACGGGAGTCGTATTCAGCCCCTGCATGTAATACAAAGCAATTGGAGGATTAATTAAAAATCCAAAAATGCCCGCGCCTACGAGATTCCAAAATGTCACTGAGATAAAGCAATAGATCGGCCATTTATAAGCCACAAGCCAATCTGCTGACTTACTCAAGCGCCAGTTATGGAAGGCTTCAAACCCCATCAACACCAGAGGCACCACCTCAAGAGCGCTAAACGTAGCACCCAGCGCCAGTACCGCTGTAGGAGTGCCGGTAAAGTACAGGTGATGAAAGGTACCTATAATCCCCCCCAATAGGAAGATATTCGTCGAAAACAACACCGCGGCGGTTGCCACTTTAGTTCGCAATAAACCTAAGCGTACAAAAAGAAAGGCAACTACAACCGTAGCAAAGACTTCAAAGAATCCTTCAACCCAAAGATGCACAACCCACCAACGCCAGTATTCAGCAATCGACAAATGCGTTTGCCTACCCCACATTAAACCAGCGCCATAGAACAACGCTATTGC
>JAJDCC010000054.1 GCA_029261015.1 Candidatus Omnitrophota bacterium
CACAATGTGCGCGAAACACTAGAAATTACGGATCGTGCATATATCATGGCAGAAGGTCGAATCCTAATCACGGGTGACGCGAATGATTTGATTACGGATCAAAGAGCTCGTGAAATTTATTTAGGTGAGAAGTTCCAGATGTAGTCGCGGCTACAACCGCATTCAATTGAAACGTTAGAGGTATCTATGTTCGGTAAGACTAAAAAAGAAACTAAGGAAGTTGCTGAAGGGGTTACAGTCACACTTGAAGAGACAGCACCCTGTCAAAAATCGATTCAAGTTCAAGTACAGGTTCAGGCATTGGCTCCTATTCGGGCCAGTGTGATTAAGGAATTCAAAAAGGATGCCAATATTGCCGGTTTTCGTAAAGGTAAAGCTCCTGAGAATTTGATTCAACAAAAGTATGCTCAAAACATTCATGAAGAAACTTTGCATCGTGCGACGCAAGACGCTTTTGAGAAGGCAGCAAAGGGTTATGATTTGCATATGGTTGGACCTTTTGAGGTCAGCAAAGCCGATTTTGACGAAGCAAAAGGCTTGGAAATTGAAGCCCAAGTTGAAGTTGAGCCGCATTTTGAATTAGCGCCGTACACAGATATCCCATTGAAACGGGAAAAGATTGAAGTCACTCAAGAAGATATGGACAAGGCGCTTAAGCAATTACAGGAGTCTATGGCACAAATGGTGCCGGCTAAAGAAGGCGAAGAAAAAGAACGCCAGGTTCCTGAGATTAATGATGATTTAGCTAAAGATGTGGGTTTTGAATCTTTAGAGAAATTGAATGAGCAAGTTAAAACGCGGCTTCAAGAACAAAAAGAGCAAGAGCAGAACCAGCGTTTAGAATCAGATTTAAGCCAAGAGCTGCTCAAAAAACACACCTTTGAAGTGCCTGCGAGTTTGGTCACCAAACAGCAAGAGAGGATTGAGAAAGATTTTAAGCAACGCTTACTGTATTCCGGTGTTCCCGAAGATAAGATGCAGGAAGAGTTGGATAAAATTAAGGACAAAATGAATAAAACAGCGCTTGATGGCGTGAAGTTTAATTTCATTATCCAACAAATTGCATTGAAGGAAAAAATTGAAGTGACGCAAGATGAGTTAGTAGGGCAAGTATGGCAGTTATCGCAGCAGTGGAGAAAAGATCCTGCTGAGGTGCAAAAGATCATTGAGAAAGACAAAATGTGGCCAACGATTTACTCGAATTTGCGTCATCAAAAAACGATTCAGTTTTTACTAGAAAAAGCCAAATATGAAGGCGAGGCGCCTGCGCCGAAAACGAAAGCAAAAGCTGAAGAAAAAGTTGAACAAAGCAGTTAATTCCACTCTTACAAATCGCACGTCACACACACATGATGGAGGAGTAATGGATATACGCGCACAGATGTTGGTTCCTATGGTTGTGGAGCAAACAGCTCGTGGAGAACGTTCTTATGACATTTATTCACGATTGTTGAAGGATCGCATCATTTTTATCGGAACGGGGATCGATGATAATGTGGCAAATCTGATTATTGCGCAGTTGCTTTTCTTGCAAAGTGAAGATCCTAAAAAAGACATCAGTATTTATGTGAACAGTCCTGGTGGGTCAGTTACGGCAGGACTTGCTATTTACGATACGATGCAATTTGTGAAGCCTGATGTTGCGACTTATTGTGTGGGACAAGCTGCTAGTATGGGGGCCTTGTTGTTAGCCGCAGGTTCTGCTGGCAAGCGATTTGCTTTACCCCATGCACGTATCATGATTCATCAGCCATGGGGCGGTGTGCAGGGGCAAGCCTCTGATATTTCCATCCAAGCTAAGGAAATTTTGAGATTAAAAGAACGGCTCAACGGTATTTTGGCACATCATTGTAAGCGGGATGTTGCGGAGATCGAAAGAGATACAGATCGGGATAATTTCAAATCGGCCGAAGAGGCCAAAGAGTATGGTTTAGTTGATGCAGTAGTTGCATTGCCGAATAAAGGAAAATAACTTCTAATGTTGAAAGTGCTCATTTCGGATAAGCTCTCGGAGGATGGGGTTGCCATCCTCAAGGGACGTAAAGAATTGCAGGTGGATATTAAAACAGGATTAACTCCAGAACAATTGGCTCAAGAAATCAAAGGCTATGATGCTCTGGTAATCCGCAGTGCGACCAAAGTCACTCAGGCAGTGCTTCAAGCAGCAGATAAGTTGCAGGTCATTGGTCGGGCTGGTGTGGGTGTTGATAATGTCGACATTCAAGAAGCCACAAAGCGTGGTGTGATTGTGATGAATGTGCCAGCAGGCAATACCATTTCTACTGCTGAGCATACTGTTGCAATGATTTGTGCTGTTGCGCGTCGTATTGCAGCCGCTAATGCGTCTATCCGCCAAGGTCTTTGGGAGCGTCCAAAATTTGTGGGCACTGAGTTGTTTGGCAAAAAGCTCGGCGTCGTAGGTTTAGGAAAAATTGGTCTTGAGGTGGCGCGTCGTATGCAGGCGATGGGAATGGAGATCATTGGTTTTGATCCTTTTTTGAGCGCTGAGCGTGCTGAGCAATTAGGCTTTCAATTGACCAGTTTAGACGAGTTATACAAAGAGTCCGACTTCATTACTGTGCATGTGCCTTTAAATGATGAAACGCGTCACATGATTGGTGCTAAGGAAATTGCCACCATGAAAGATGGTGTGCGTTTGATCAACTGTGCTCGTGGCGGAATTTATCATGAGCAAGACATTCATGATGCGGTAGTGTCAGGTAAAGTCGGTGGCATTGCTTTTGATGTGTATGAACAGGAACCACTTCCTGCGGATCATCCATTACCGAAATTAGAGAATGCATTGTGCACGCCTCACTTGGGTGCCTCAACAGTAGAAGCGCAAGAGAACGTGGCCGTAGAAGTCGCTAAACAGGTTGTGGATGCGTTGTTAGGTGGGGGTATTCGCAATGCAGTGAATATGCCATCAGTTGATGCTAAAACCTTGCAAGTTTTGCAGCCCTACATTTTGTTGGGTGAACGGTTAGGTTCATTGGCCTCGCAGTTATCGAGCAAAAGTATTTCAGAAGTGAATGTGACTTTTGTGGGCGAAGTGACCAAACATGACACATCCGCGGTTACTTTATCTGTGCTCAAGGGTATTCTGACACCGATGGTAGGAGATAATGTTAACTACGTGAATGCTTCTGTGATTGCGTCTGAGAGAGGTATTAAAGTGGTCGAATCTAAAGCGAATCGATTGGATGAATTTGCTAATCTGATTGCTTTGGAAGTGACTTGTGGCGAAAAGAAGATTGAGTTGCAAGGGACTTTGTCGGCACGGCGTGAACCTCGGTTAGTAAAGATTGCGCCTTATTTTGTTGAAGCTTCACCGCAAGGTGCGATGTTGCTTATTAAGAACCAGGATAAACCTGGTTTGATTGGAAATCTGGGTTCTTTGCTGGGTAAAGCAGGAATCAACATTGCGAGTTTGAGTAATGGCCGCGATGTGCCTGGTGGAGAAGCCATTACTGTTTTGAATATCGATCAGCCTGTTCCTGATGCTGTGATGGAGCAAGTCAAGCAGCTTGAACATGTGATTGATGCGAAATCGATAAAGTTATCATGATGCCAATGACTCCTAGTGAAGCTAAAAATATTGTCGTCCTCGGTGTTCAGTGGGGCGATGAAGGTAAAGGTAAGATCATCGATGTGTTGAGTGAGGAAGTCGATGTTCTGGTGCGCTATCAAGGTGGAAACAATGCAGGGCACACAGTGATTGCCAAAGGTGAAGAATTTGTTTTTCACCTGATTCCATCTGGGTTACTTAGACCTGGCAGAGTGGGTTTGTTGGGTAATGGCGTGGTGATTGATCCGGCTGTGCTCATAGAAGAAATGCAGTTATTAGAAGCTCGGGGCATTAATACGGTGGATGCCGTTAAGATCAGCGACCAAGCTCACGTGATTTTTCCATATCACAAGCGTTTAGATTTGGCGCGTGAGGCTAGTGGTGATAGACGCATTGGAACGACAGGTCGTGGTATTGGCCCATGTTACATGGACAAAGTCGCTCGTATGGGAATTCGGATCGGTGATTTGATTCAGCCAGAAGCTTTAGCTGAAGGTTTGAAGCAAAACCTAAAAGAAAAGAATCGGGTTCTTGAAACATCCTATGGCGAGAAGCCGATTAATTTTGACGAATTATTTGCAGAGTATTCTGAATATGCCAAGGTTTTGGCACCACACGTCGTGAATGGTTCTTTGTTGTTGCGTGAAGCTATGGACGCCAACAAGAAAATCCTTTTTGAGGGTGCCCAAGGGACCATGTTAGATATCGATTTTGGCACTTACCCTTATGTGACTTCTTCGAATGCCACAGCGGGGGGTGCTTGTATTGGTTCAGGTGTGCCACCAACAGCGATCGACTGTGTGATTGGTGTGCTTAAGGCGTACACAACTCGTGTTGGCGAAGGGCCTTTTCCAACAGAGTTTTCAGAAGGTATGATGGAAGAAATTAGAACGCGTGGTAATGAATTTGGTGCTACGACAGGTCGTCCACGACGTTGTGGTTGGTTCGATGCCGTGATTGCTAAGCATTCAGTTTGGCTGAATGGATGTAATTCGGTGGCTGTGACTAAACTAGATGTTCTTGATGGTTTAGAGTCCGTGGATATTTGTGTGGGGTACCGTTTAGGAAATGAAACCATCACGCATTTTCCATCTGATCTTAAAACATTGAACGCCTGTCAGCCGATTTATGAAACGATGCCGGGTTGGCAAGGGGCTACGAGTGATGCGTCTTGTTTAGAGGAATTGCCTCCAGAAGCTCAAACATATTTGAAGCGGTTGGAGCAATTGATTGGGATTCCGGTCAGCTTAATTTCAACGGGATCTGCGCGAGAGCAGTCTTTTAAAACGGCTTGTTGGTAAGCACTAGGCTTTTATTGACGTCAATCTGGGGCTATGCTAGGGTAAGCCTGAATTTGAATGACCCCCTATTTTACCGATAAATGTGTACGAGGAGGCAAGATGTTACGTTGGACTTCAGTGGTTGCCATAATGCTTTTGGGAACCGTTGGCTGCTCAGTCAATTTCACCAAACGATCTCCATGGGATATTCAGCGCTTAGAGGAATTGAGTGCTCAGCTA